>NZ_JACJTV010000010.1 GCF_014698845.1 Coleofasciculus sp. FACHB-1120
GCTTACTATATACTTTTTACTCATTGGACAGCTCGGTGGTAGTTGGTTAAGACTTTTACCTTAAATACTACCCAATTTATACCCATCGATTTGCCCTTGACAGGCTACTACCCCGTGTTTAGTGGCTGACTAATAGTTGACTCTCTACCCAGTATCCTCTTTTTGATGGGAATGGAAGTTTTACAAAACCGGGATGCTCCTTGTGTGCGAGGCATACTCCAAGAATTAGTAGCGAATTGGTCAGCAGTTGAAGACAGAGGTTATTGTGGATCGGGATGCTTTCGCTCGCGGAGCGTTTAAGGCTTAGGGTGGGGAATTTTAGCGCCTGAACAAGACTTTTGAGGGGTGCTTAGAAGAGATTCTGCTGAAAATTAACATTAGTCTTTAGGAAAGTGCAAGCTAAAATCTGTGGTTTTCTTACAGATACAATTTAGACCTCGGATTTAAGAGTCTTTTATTATTATGACAGAGCAAATAAGGGAAACATTTATTTACAACGGAGAATTTTACTATTTAGCTGGTTTAGAATGTTCCTTAAAATATCCTGTTGAAGGGATTAATTCTATAGCAGAAGAACCTGTAGATTTTGATAAAATAGAAAATGAAATATTTGATTTTTTAAATGAAAAGTTAGTCTTATTAGACCTAAGAAGAGAAGGATTAATTACCCTGCAAAACTATGGGATGGAACCGTATGTATTTTCTACGGCTTGCAAGAGAGGGTTTTATTCAACCTATGAAATTCTTGATGAAGTATTGTTTTTGAAAGAAATGACCGTCGGTCATGTTAGTGGTGGTCATAAACCTATACAAGGAGTTATGCCAATCTACAATAACTATGGTGGTTTTTGTTATCAGAATCTTAAAGTTTTTACCCGTTTTACTGGGAGAATCACCTTAGGTAAAGACTTGATTGATGGAATATTTTTAAAATTTTTTTTGAAGATGACATTTTACAAAGGTCAATTAGTTGCGATTCAAGACCTTTCATTAGACATTTCCATTAGTGTTGCTGTTATCTTTGGCGGGTTAGAAGCTGTTAAGAGACGCTTGGCTAGTGCAGTGTCAGCGCAAAGAATCCTTGCATTAAGCGGTGCCCTCTATTATGGCGAATCAGGCTTAGATTTGGTGATTCCTGCTTTGCTGGATGAATCGGCACAGGTAATGTGGGCTGCGTACTCGCTACTGCGGACAAGGACAGAAACGAAAGTCAAAATTGCCTTGCAAGAATTCAATCCTTATCAATTTTTTGAATGTTTTTGTACCTTTGAGGGGCATTCTGACTATATTAGTTCGGTAGCGATCGCGCCGGATGGTAAAACCATTGCTAGCGGCAGTGGCGATATGAATATCAAAGTGTGGGATATTCTGACGGGCAAGTGCAGGGGCACCTTCGAGGGGCATTTAGCCTGTGTTGATTCCGTAGCAATCGCGCCAGATGGTAAGACTTTTGTCAGTGCTAGTAGGGACAACAACTTCTGTGGTAGAGGGGGCTTAAAGAGTATCAACGTATGGGATATTCTGACGGGCAAGTGTCAGCGCAGCCTACAGATACTAGGAATATTCCCAGATGGTAAAACTTTGATTCATGGTCGTCAGTACAAAACCATCAAAGCGTTGGATATAGAGACGAGGGAGTGCCTCCGCATGGTAAATAGGTTTTTATGGGATGTTTATTTCGTAGCAATAGCCCCGAACGATCAAACGATTGTTAGTAGCAATGATGACAACACCCTCGAAGTGTGGGATATCGAAGCGGGTAAGTGGAAGGGTTCGCTACAGGGGCATTCACGCCGAGTTTATTCCGTAGCAATCGCCCTAGATGGAAGGACGATTGTTAGTGGCAGTAAGGACAATACTATTAAAGTGTGGGATCTTGAGACGTGCGAGTGCAAGGGCACGCTAGAGGGGCATTCAGACTATGTTCTTTGCGTAGCAATAGCGACGGATGGTAAAACTATTGTCAGTGGCAGTAAGGACAACACTATTAAAGTGTGGGATCTTGAGACGTGCGAGTGCAGAGGTACGCTAGAGGGGCATTCAAACGCAGTGAGTTCCGTAGCAATAACCCCAGATGGAAAGACGATTGTTAGTGGCAGTTACGACAACACCATCAAAGTGTGGGGAATTCGATAAGGAAGTTTCAAGTATTCCCTGGCGAGGATGATTTTTGCAATTCAGGGATGCCCTCGTCGGGATTTGCCGACGCACCTTGGAGGCGGGAGCGATCGCTAACCCAAACTAGAAATAACGAATTCCACCTCTTATAGTTGCTCATTAAGGGGCAACTAATACGGTGACTCCTGTAGCAATCACAGGTAAAGAAATCGGAACTGGAGGCACCGTGGGAGTTGCTCCCACTGCCATTGTGCCCATATGCGCCACTGGACGCCCGCAAGCCAGAACGGTGACAGAACAAGGCATCGCGAGAGCGCCAGCAATTGACGGACCCGTGACAGCATCTCCCAGACAAGCGATAGGTCGCCCCATAACTAAAACGGTTGGTGCCCCCGGTCCGATAATGGGACTACCACTAGCGACATCGCCCAATACGGCTACTGGTAACATAGAACCTTCCTTAATCGTTAATCGAGAATGGCTAATTGTGTACCACGTTCCTATGGTTAGGCATTAGCCATTGGTCGCGATCGCAATTTCTTCTCCCCCCAATTGTTAACAATTCAGCCGAATCAGCGGTGCGGTCATACTGGCTGTGGCAGCTGCCATAATCGCCACCGCAGCACCTGCTTGCAGATTCAAAGCTGCGGCAGACTGTACGCTCACAGCAGCACCCGCCTGCGCCGACAAAGTACCGCCAGATTGCAGCGACAATGCCGCACCAGATTTCATAGTGGCAGCACCCCCAGACTTCAAATCTAAAACTCCGCCTGCTTGAGCGCTTAACTTGGCTGCGGTTTGAAGTTCTATGCCAGCAGGTGCGAGTTTTATACTCGTAGGCCCAGATTGCAGCAGAATTTCCATTGGTGCTGAAATACTTACTTTCTGCACTGCCTGCATCGTGATGCTATTAGTCATGTCATTCATCAGCAACTTCTGACCGCCAGTTGTTGTGATATCCAGCTTCTTATTGAGATCGTCGATGAGGATCTTATGACCGCCTTTGGTTTTAATTTCGATCTTCTTATTTTGATCGTCTAGGCGCACATAATGACCGTCAGTCGTTTTAATTTCCACAAACTTTTCGCTGTCATTCATGTGACATTTATGAGCGCCTATTGTCTCAATGTAGACGCCAGCTTTGCTAGTATCTTTATCCTCTTCCACAAACTGTAATTTATGCCCGGTACGGGTTTTAAATGTCCGCAGGCGGACTTTGCCTTCACCTGAAATTGTATTATTGACATCTTCCGGTGGTGCATCTGTACCGTTCCAGACTCCACCAATCACGTAGGGGCGATGAATATCGCCGTGTTCAAAGGCAACTAAGACCTCGTCATTGACCTCCGGCAAACAATCAAACCCGCGATCTACACCAGCTCCAGCTCCCACCACCCTTGCCCAGTTACTTTCGTGTTCCTCTGTTAAGGTGGGAAATTTCACTCTCACGCGACCCCATTTTTTGGGATCTTTGTTATTCGTGACAATCCCTACTAACAACGTTTGTCCTGCTTGGAGATGGGTTCGAGGAGACAGGGTTGCCAGAAGATCGTCCCCCCGCAATCCCCGAACGCTAAATTCGGTGGTGTAGAAACGTTCCTGATAAACGTGACGAGTTGTCGTGACGTAATAGTTGCCGCTGTATTTGCCCATACTTGCCAAGTCCACGACCCGTCCCGGTCGAATTCGCGGATCGCCCTCAGCTTTGGCATCAGCGTAGACAAATTCCCCCGATAACTCGTTATACAAAGCTTGGGCGATCGCGTCTGATTCTTTCTGAGAAGAGACTGGCTGATCGACAACAATCATCTTGGGGGTACTGCTAAAGCTAGTGCTAGTTGCTTTGCCCTTGCCTTGTTTGGTATCAGTAATGACTTGTGTTGTTTGACTGCTTTTAGTAGATGCAATCACCTGTTTACTTTTATAATCCCAAGCTCTTACCTCAACAGAATCTACCTGTTCGGCACTTGTTACCCGAACTTGGAAACTATGTATTTCTTGTAACCACTTGAGAGCCAAAGAAGCACCCGCCACCGGCTTGCGGAAGTGCAGTTTCCCATCTTGCACAAACAACTCAAAACCGTTCCGGGCTGCCCTTTCTCGCAAGAATTCCATGTTGGTTTGATTTTCTTGGAAAATATAGCCAACGGGATCGCCAAAGCCATAAGGCCCGCCACTTTCGTCAATGGTGCCCGCTGTAATCCCCAATTCACCGATAATTTGCCGAACAATATCGGTGTCGGTCATGTTTTGGAAAGAGCGGTTGTAGCGTCCCCGATGTAGGCGATGAGAAACGTCATACCCGCGAATCACGACCGGAGCTTGAGAGCCACTGGTAAAGTGGGTTTCAATTGCTGTAATCTCGCCATTCAGAATGTTGCCCTGCTGTGTATCGTCAAAATCAGCATCTTCTGTAGTGCTAGATTTAAAGCCAATCTGGACGGGTTTACCAATTGTTAATAGGTTTTCATAGCGCCAAAGTTCATCTCCTTCGCGCCCCGGAAAGTAGTCGTTCCGGATCACTAAGGTAAACATGGCTGGAAGATGGAGGCTTTCTTCTACGGAGATTTGAAGAATATCTTCCATCAAACTCGCAGGAGCATCATCTCCATCAATTTTTATTTGAGGATAGGATATGTACTTAACTGTATTCTGTGGCATTTGTAAGCAACACGTAAATGATTTTAGATTCTAAACTTTAGATTTTAGATTAATTAGATTTTAGATTAAAAGCTGACTGGCATTTTTTTAATGTTTGGTATTTAAACCATAGAGGCATTCTGCAATCTAAAATCTAAATTCAAAGTTTAGATTGCAAGTTTCAGCTAGTTTAGAAGAAACTTTACGCCCTCGCCCATTCTCCAAAGGTCGAACTACAATTTTTTTCTAACCGTTCTGCTTCCGCGCCATCCAACAAATGATTACCACTTATGTAGCTCTTCGAGTCCTGCTGTTTCGGCTTTCCCCAGCACGATTCACACTAGAAGGAGGTTCTGGAGAGCCTGGGGGGATGAGTATATCTACTTCGTGGAGGGTCAGGCTAGCTGAAGCACGCACTGGAGTGCCATCAGGTAGAAACATAGTGAGTTCGTAGCTGAGTGATTGCACAAAGCAACGGAGGTATTCTTGGGCACCCCAGGTAAATACATAGACGGGTGGGACATCTTGACCATCGGGAAACTCAACAGCTTTTTTCAATTTGTTGATGTACCAAAGCACACTTGTACCTTCTTCATAGGTATCAAACAAAATCTCTGAGATAGTGAGTTTGTAAGGATCTATACTTTGGAAGCTAACTTTCGGCAGTCCTCTAGCAGTACGTGCGCCTTGAGGGGCATTGATTTGAACGCTCCGGCTGAAGGAAAGCTTGGTGGGGTTGAACATGAACTCAATGGTGTCCACACCCTGCGCTGGAACCTTTGGAATAAGTTTTGCTTTGACCAGACGAGTGGTTGACATATTATTCTCCTTAATAATGGCAGTGACTTTACCAGGGCAGACGGCCTGAATAGTTATTTCCTCGACGTTCTCGTTCTATTTCCAACCGTTGCTGTATAAAACTATAAACCTCACGAGCTAGAAGCTCTAAATTGTCGGCAGCTTCTTCACTAGAGGCATCATCAATGATAGATACGCTTTGATCGATTGCTCCTACTTGGCTATCAGCGTCCCCCATTAACTGTATAAGCGCTTCCATTCCAGAGGTTGATGTGCGACGCGAGGGCATAGAATATGTCTGAATAACATTGCCCAAACTATTGTTTTGTGGGGAATTCATCAAGGGCTGGGAAATATTTGATTGGGAGCTGTTAGAGTCGGATGGTTTGGAAATTGTCGGCTTTTGCAGTGCATCCCACGTTCTCTGTTCTGAGAGAGGTTGTACAACGATTGATTCGCTTGCTTCAGGTGTATTCTCCTCTAGTAATTCAGAAATACTTGACCAAGATGTTGGTATCTCTCTGGTGTTTGTAGAACTGTTTGCGGAAGGTAGAGTGTCAGGAGAAGAGGAAAGGGAAGAAGGTGCCATTTGCACTTGTTCTACGCTGCTTGAAAATGCTGGGGCATCTTGATTTTCCTTCCATGACTCTTCTGGCATTCTCTGGATAGGAATAGACTGCTCCGAAGCAGTCGAGAAGTTTGAGGTACTCGGTGCAAGAAAGGATTCTTCAGCCTTCTTGCTTCCTATGTCTGCAAATGGGGAAGTAAGAAGATTGGATTGTTGAGCTAGAGGGCTGAGAATGGATAGATTTGTCAACACTTGAGGCAATTGAGGCAGTTGTTCACTCTCCTCAATCGACTCTGTTTTCATCAGAGGTTGTATAACGGTGGGTTCTGTAATTTGTGTGCTTTGGGGCACCTCTACAGGGGGATTGGCAAAACCAGCGATCGCTGGTTTTGCCAACTCAGTCAAATCTTCACTGATCGGTGCGGTTTCTCGTTTCGGTTGAAGGACTGTAGCATCTGGCGTTGTTGTACTTTCACGTATCTGTATGGAATCGGTAAAAGCGATCACTGGTTTTGCCTCAACCGGAAAATCTTCACTTGTCGGTGCGGTTGCTAATTTCGGTTGAAGGACTGTAGCATCTGGCGTTGTTGTACTTCCAGCTACTTGTATGGAATCGATGGAAGCGATCGCTGGTTTTGCCTCAACCGGAAAATCTTCACTTGTCGGTGCGGTTGCTAATTTCGGTTGAAGGACTGTAGCATCTGGCGTTGTTGTACTTCCAGCTACTTGTATGGAATCGATGGAAGCGATCGCTGGTTTTGCCTCAACCGGAAAATCTTCACTTGTCGGTGCGGTTTCTAATTTCGGTTGAATGACTATAGCGTCTGGCGTTGTTGTGATTTCAGGTACTTCTATGGAATCGGCGGAAGCGATCGCTGGTTTTGCCTCAACCGGAAAATCTTCACTTGTCGGTGCGGTTGCTAATTTCGGTTGAATGACTGTAGCATCTGGCGTTGTTGTACTTCCAGCTACTTGTATGGAATCGATGGAAGCGATCGCTGGTTTTGCCTCAACCGGAAAATCTTCACTTGTCGGTTCGGTTGCTAATTTCGGTTGAATGACTGTAGCATCTGGCGTTGTTGTACTTTCAGGTACTTGTATGGAATCGGTGGAAGCGATCGCTGGTTTTGCCTCAACCGGAAAATCTTCACTTGTCGGTGCGGTTGCTAATTTCGGTTGAATGACTGTAGCATCTGGCGTTGTTGTGCTTTCAGGTACTTCTATGGAATCGGCGGAAGCGATCGCTTCTGGTGCTAACCCAGTCAAATTTGCATTTGCTGGTTCAGTTTCTAATTTCGGATGAATGACTGTAGCGCCTATAATCGGCGTACTTTCAGGCATCGGTAGAGGAGAGTTGGTCGATTCGGTAGGTGCAATCGCCAAGTTGAAGCCTTCAGGCACTTTTGCAGATGATTCTGTTGGTAGTGGTAATTCAGCGATGGGTGCCAAGAATTCCGGCAACACTTCTCCCTTTGTTTGTGGAGATAATTCTCCCATCGGTTGTATTAACGTGGATTCTGTAGGCGTCGTTTCTTCTTGTACAGATTTTGGGGCGATCGCAGAGGTGGAAATCGGGAGAGACGAGCTTACCTGTGATGGAAATTCAGCCTTTAACTGCACCGTAGGCTCAAATTGTTCCAGGACTTCTGGCACTGGTGTTGTTGTTGAGTCAGACGGCTGTGAATCCAAGCTGGCTTGTACAAGGGTGGATATGTCAGGTGTAGTTTCAGGTAGCGCAGTAGCTGGTGTGGGAATCGAGGGTGCGGGGGCGAAGTTGTCAGTCACTTCTAAAGAGAAATTTTCCTCCATCTTTTGCAGCAGTGGGAGTTCACCTGGTTCTGTGGCTATTGAAAGCGCAGGTGCCTTTTGAACTATGGATTCTACCTCTGTTACAGGGGTTGTGCTGTCCGAACGGTCAACTGTTATATTCTCAGAAGCGATCGCTGGCATTTCAACTGATTCTGCCTCTGTCACCGCAGAAAATGACATTGGTGACTCAATCAATTCCGTAACATTCGATAACGTAGTTTCTGTGTGGTTTGCTGCTTGTGTTTCCGACAGAGGTTGTACAACAACTCGATCTGTAGTGACTTCTGGCACAGCCTTGGAAGTGGTCAAATTAGGGATTGCGGCTAAGTTTTCGTTTACTGCTGAAGTAAGTTTTAACTCAGTCTCTGGTGGCACAGATGCAGCTTGTGGTGCAATTAACGACTGAGGCATTTGTGCCTCTTGAGCCTCTTGAACTTGTAGTTCTGTCTTTGAAAGGGTTTGTCCCAAAGTTGGTTGGCTAGAAATTGTCTCTAGTGGTGCTGATGCTACATTTGGTGCTGTTTGTTCGGCAATCGCTGCTGCCCTTTGAATTGTGCTGGCTGAGGGCGAACTCGCGATCTCGTTGGTTATCTCAGTTACTGGTACTGCTATGGGTGTCGTTGGTTCGTCAATTTCTGCTGCCCGTTGAATTGTGCTGGCTGAGGGCGAACTCGCGATCGCATTGCTTATTTCAGTTACTGGTGCTGCAATAGTGACTGGTGTTGAATCTGGTGCAGTGGAAGCTTCAATCGCTGCTGTCCGTTGAATTGAGCTGGAAGAGGGCGAACTTGCGATCGCTTTGCTTATCTCAGTTACTGATGCTGAATCTGATGTTGGATCTGGTGCAATGGAAGCCTCAATCGTTGGTGTCCGTTGAATTGTGCTGGGTGAGGGCGAACTTGTGCTGGGTGAGGGCGAACTCGCGCTCTCATTGCTTATCTCAGAAGCTTGTGTTGAATCTAGTGCAGTGGAAGCCTCAATCGTTGGTGTCCGTTGAATTGTGCTGGCTGAGGGCGAATTAGCAATCTCGTTGCTTCTCTCAGTTGTTGGTGTTACATCCAGTGTGGAAGCCTCAATCGCTGCTGTCCGTTGAATTGAGCTGGAAGAGGGCGAACTTGCGCTCTCATTGCTTATTTCAATTCCTGTTGCTTCAATGGGTGCCGTGAGAGCATCTATTGGTGACTGAATTGAGCTGGAAGAGGGCGAATTAGCGATCTCGTTGCTTCTCTCAGTTGTTGGTGTTACACCCGGTGTGGAAGCCTCAATTGCTAGTGGCCTTTGAATTGTGCTGGCTGAGGACGAACTAGCCATCTCATTGCTTATTTCAGTGGCTAGTGATTCAATAGGTGTCGTTTGTTCGTCAATCGCTGGTGTCCTTTGAATTGTGCTGGGTGAGGGCGAACTCGCGATCGCATTGCTTATTTCAGTGCTTATCTCAATTGCTGGTGTTGCAATGGGTGCTTGTGCTGCATCTGGTGCCGTGGAAGCCTCAATCGCTGGTGTCCTTTGAATTGTGCTGGCTGAGGGCGAACTAGCGATCTCGCTGCTTATCTCAGAAGCTTGTGCTGCATCTGGTGCCGTGGAAGCCTCAATCGCTGGTGTCCTTTGAATTGTGCTGGGTGAGAGCGAACTAGCGATCGCATTTATCTCAGAAGCTTGTGTCGAATCTGGTGCCGTGGAAGCCTCAATCGCTGGTGTCCTTTGAATTGTGCTGGCTGAGGGCGAACTAGCAATCTCGTTGCTTATCTCAGAAGCTTGTGCTGCATCTGGTGCCGTGGAAGCCTCAATCGCTGGTGTCCTTTGAATTGTGCTGGCTGAGGGTGAACTTGCGATCGCATTGCTTATTTCAGTTTCTGGTGTTGAATTTGGTGCCGTGGAAACCTCAATCGCTGCTGTCCGTTGAATTGTGCTGGATGAGGGCGAACTAGCGATCGCATTGCTTATTTCAGTTTTTGGTGCTGCAATGGTTGCTGGTGTCGAATCTGGTGCCGTGGAAGCCTCAATCGCTGGTGTCCTTTGAATTGTGCTGGGTGAGGGCGAACTTGCGATCTCGTTGCTTATCTCAGAAGCTTGTGCTGCAATGGATGCCGTGGAAGTGTCAATTTCTGCTGCTTTTTGAGCTGGGGCTTCGGTGGCTAAAACGGGTTGTACTAATGTTGAATCGGTTGCCCGCCTGACTGGCAAAGCAGCATCTGCCGAGATCGGTGCCGTGTCAACATCGACTGCTTCGCTTAATTGTGAGCTTTGAGATTCTGCAAAAAAGGGTGAATTCTTGAAAGGATTATCTGGCGGAAATTCATCTGCCATTTCCTCAGAGAAAAAAGCGGAAGGATTGAAAACATTAATCGATCTTGCCCCCAACGGGTGCAAAAATTTAGGACTTAGTAAGTTCTGCCCTAACGGATTAGGTGGAAGCAAGGGGTTTTTGATACCAAGGGGTTCCTGGGGTATCGTTTCTCCATCGGGAAGATTGTTCCTTAGTTCTGTGCCCTCATGTTCCGCCATATTTTTGTTGTATTAATTTCTAGGCGAAGTATCCTAAACTATCGCGTCCACCGGAAATTGAAGAACCGCCAGTGCGTGACTTATCAACCTGTAAACCCTCGTATGACAGCGTTAACTCTTCAATCGCCACCGTATTGGAGTCTGCATTTAATGAGGCTGACTTCCAAGCAACAGGGACGGCACCAATCAGCGTCCAACATTGCATTGTTTCCCCTGCCGGGTTAAATACCAAAATATTAATGTTACGGCGTTCTTTCTTCGGTAGATTATTGCCTTGACTGCGCCCAACATCGCTTAATATTTTACTAATCCAATCCCAAAAAACTAAATCATTGGTGATACCACGCTTGAGGGTCACATCTGAAAATTCTGACTGACCTAGAAAAATTCTCTGTTGATCGTTGACACCGCCTTCATGGTGTTTTTGAGCTTTTATCGTGACACCTAATCCTTGGCATTCTGTGAAACAGGCAGTAATATTACTTTGAATTTCTACATAAAAGCGATTAGCAGTAACGTAGTTCAGTTCGCGGACGCTAGTACCATTTTTATTCTGTCCATTACTACGACTTGACGCAGACGACTGTGCTGGTGGCAGTGGGGTGGGCATCAGAAGTATCCTCCGTAGTTTCTACTGCGTTCCCTTTGACGACGTAAATCTTCAAGCATCAATTCATAAACGCGATCGCTCAATTGCCGCAGCAATAAAGGATCGCGCAGAACTTTAGCGGCTGTCTTTGAAACCGCAGTTTGGTTATCTTTATCGTTACTGGGAACTAAACCAGGTGCTGCGTACCCAGCCGGACGGGCGCTACTCCCAATAGGTTGGAGATGGGATTGTGTCCCCAGATTGGCGATCGCGCCGGGAAACGCTTGTTTGGAAGAATACCTGTTCATAAAAAAACCAGAACTTCCTGTTATTTTAGACCACCCGTTTTGGCTGATTGCTAGACAAAGGTCTAAATTTAGCTAATAGCTATTCGCCATTAACCTCTAGAAATCTAATTTAATCTAATCCAGCAGGTGATTATCTAAAAACTATTCTAGCGGTTGCAACGGCACCAGTCCTGCTTTGCTCAGCAGTCGCTGTGCCTCAAGAGTTCTCAGCAAATCGGCGAACTTTTGACCAGCCGGGATACGACGGTTATCTCCAGAATAAATAACCGTTATCGGATATGCCAAGGGGTAGGTGCTATTCTTGAAAAATTCTATATTAGGACGATAACTTCCTTTATCATCACAAAGGTCAGTTGTTGGCTCTACTGGTTTCCCATTGTCTTGAATTAACGCCTGGATTGCCGGTTTATTTCCATCTTTTAGAGCTAAGGGATAAGCCGAACATTGACCGAAAACTTTGCTGATTGTGCCAAAGGCAATTCCCCCGACCTCATCATCCTCAAAATCCCGAATCACCTGTCGCAGAGTCTCAAAGGTGGACATCGGCTTAATTTCTGGCTCGAAAGAATTTTTAAACAAAGGAGGTGTTTGTTCGCTCTTTTGAATTAATTTTCTAAATAGAGCAATTTTCTGTTCATCTTTGAGAACCCGTTGCTCAAATATTCGTACTGCCTCCGTTTCTTTCGGAATATAGAGTTTTACAGGTAAATCAGGTCCTCCTAAGACCTGCCAATTAGTAATTTCGCCAGTGTAAAGCTGACGCAATTGCTCAAAAGTAATTTGACCCTTGAGAGACTGAGGAAGACTTTTCTCTCTTTTGGCATAGCTGAAGGCAACAAACACGACCAGCCCATCGTAGGCAACTTGTTTATACTTCAATTCGCTGGTCAAATCGCTCACCAAGCTAGAGATTGCAAAGTCTACTTGCTGCGAACTGACTTTCGCGATCGCGTCCTCTCCGGAAGGCTCAGCTTGATAATTCAACTCTAATTTTGGTTGACGTTCTCTGAGTTTGTCTTCTAAAGTTTTATTCTTTGAGATGAGATTGGCGTGGCGCAGGATATAGCTCCATGTTCCGTCTTTTTCTGCTGTGTAAGTAAACTTACCCGCAGGAATACCAGGGATTTCCTTAATGCAACAAACCAGAAAATCATCATCAGCGGCACGATTACCCGCTTGCGACTTCGGAATCAGAAACCAGATGAGTATTCCCAACAAAGTCACTCCCAAAGCACCCAACAGCAGCCAGGGAGGACGGCGCAGCTTGGTTTTTTGCTCTTTTAGCGGCACTGTGTCTAGAACTACCAGATCGACTGGTTTCTCCGGCGGCAATTTCAACAGTGCTTGTCGTGCTTCCTCAGCACTCTCAAAACTGACATCTAGCCCTAAAAGGCGGAAAATGAACAGTTTGAGATGAGGTTCCACCACAGGCCATTGCTGCTCATCCTTGGGGTCAAGCAGTTGACCCGAAACGGGGTCAGTAGAGCGTCCTACTAACAGGTAAAAAGCCACGTATCCCAAAGCAACTAAGTCTTGGGCAACTGTAGGAATAATGGTTTGGGCAGTTGGCAGGTCAAACAGACGTTCCCAAAGCGCCAAATCGCATACATGAATAAAAAATTTCTGCTCGTCTGCCACCATCAGCAGACTATCTAAACTAATATTGCCGTGAGGAATTCCCTGCTGTACCTGACCGGAGGGCAGACTGAACTTTTGACCGTGGAGAAACTCCAGGGTTTGCAGGACTTGGTTGAGGACTTGGCGCACTTGCCGACTGGTCATCGCACCATTGGCAGCAAGGCAGGCATTTAGAGTTGGATGTGTATCTAAATTGCTTGTGGTAACAAGATAGCAGCGTTCCGCAATTGGGTCAGAAATGGCGTCCCAAGGGTGACGTAAGCGAACATCTTGGACTCTTCCATCTGCTAGAGTCAAACCGGCTGCTAACTCGAAGGTTTGCTGACGCAGGCGGGTTTCTTCCTCGTTGAAACAGCGGTCAGGAAGCAGGTACTCTTTAATCACGACTGGCTGCTGATCGGCAACCTGAATTCCCTTGTACAGTCGCCCCATTCCCCGGCGTCCCAATAAGCCTTCGATTCGATATTTTCCCCGACGCCCCCGGATCTCACTTTTCTCGGCTAAGGTGGCTGGGAAACTACATTCTGAGCAATATTTGGCGGTTGGATCTTGCTGAACCGTTTGTAGCGCTAAGGTACAGCTTAAGGCTTCACTATACTTGCAACGGTACTGTCTGTAGAGGTGGTCAACTCCGTGAACCTGCGTAGTAAATTGAGGCGGCGGTACTTCTGTTAGGTCTGATGGAGTCGTTGGTTCCTCTAGCGTTAGCGGATCGAGTTCGGTTTTGATTTCATCAACGACAGGCGCAATCCATTCGTATCGACTCAACCAACCGTATTGGAACAGTCTGAAATGGGGGGGGTTCCGCCGTAGAAACTCTCTCAGAAAAATTTTGGGAATGTTTGTCAGTGCCACCGAAAATTCTCCGGATAAGCGATAAGTGGATGGTAAGTTAACATTGATTTAACGTACTGGGAATATAGAGTGATGGCAAAAGAGGAAGTCATAAAACTTTTTAGAGCTGTTCAAACTGACCCTGCCTTACGGGAAAAGCTCAACTCTGCACCAGACTTGGAAACATTAGTCAAAATGGCTGAAGAATGTGGTTATAACTTTACAGTTGAAGAATGGAAAGATACAACTGGATTTAAAGTAGAAGAGTTGGAAGGAGAATTGTCAGAAATCCCTGGTTTATAAGTTTAATCAGCTGTAGAGAATAATTAAGGCGATCGCGTTAGCGAAGCGAGGCGTTAGCCTAGCGCCGACCTGTCGGTTCGCTTTCTCATTTCACACCCAGCCTTTCACTTCAGCATCGGTGAGAGGTCTTTCCAGTTTGACATATTCGCTTTTGGCCGCTTGCAAAATGTGTTGCATCCCGACCGGCTCATTCGCGTCTGCGGCAATAAAGGCTGCATTGAGGGCAATATTGCGAATATTTCCACCGGCGACATTTAGCCGTGCTAGCTTCACGGAATCTAGCCCTTCAGTAGGCGTTTCTGTGGGGAAGATCCGCTGCCAAATCTCAGCTCTTTGGGTGGCATCGGGGAAGGGAAACTGAACGATAAAACGAATCCGGCGCAGAAATGCCTGATCGAGAGAACCCTTTAAATTAGTCGTCAAAATTGCTAAGCCTCGGTAGGCTTCCATGCGTTGTAGCAGGTAGGCAACTTCAATATTGGCATGGCGATCGTGGCTGTCTTTTACCTCAGAACGCTTGCCAAATAGGGCGTCAGCTTCGTCGAACAGCAGAATGGCTCCACCGGCTTCTGCGGCATCAAATACGCGCCGCAGGTTCTTTTCTGTCTCCCCAATATACTTACTAACGACGGAACTCAGGTCGATGCGATAAAGGTCTAGCCGCAACTCTCCAGCTAGTACATCTGCTGCCATTGTTTTGCCAGTGCCGCTGCCTCCGGCAAATAAGGCGCTGATGCCCAAGCCGCGTCCGCTACCACCAAAACCCCAACTTTCGTACACTTTGGCACGTTGCCGAACGTGGGCAGCAACGTCGCGCAATACCTGTCGTTGTGCTTCTGGCAATACCAGCTCATCCCAACTGGCTCCCGGGATAATGGGTTGAGCCAGGTCATTGAGCCTCTGACGAGCTTGTGAGCGACAGGTATCCCACAAGCGGGTGCTGAGCGTTTCTGGAGGACTGAGGACTGAGGACTGAGGACTGAGTGAAACGAGAGATTCTTTATTCTCCCCGGCTCCCCTCCCTTTTGCCTCAGTACAAACAGCGTAAATAGAGGGGGCGCTAAGGCTGAAATGGGAGACTAGCTTGTCTAGATGCCCGTTCAAGCTTTCTGCTTCTTCACCCAGGGCATCTTGCCAAATCGCCCGCTGTTCGGGGACGGTTGGCTTGCTAACATCAATCGTAATTGAGGGACGCTGCCGCGATCGCCGTCTTTCCGGACTGATGACGATGACCGGACTGGTGATTCCTTCAATCAACGTGGCAATAACATTTTCTCGCGCTGGATCGCTTGTCTCGACATCATCACAGTCGAGTAACAGGACACTCTCACTTAAAATGGCTTCCCGATTCCATAGCCGCAGGATGCTGTTAAAGTCGCTGGGACTGGTGGGAATTGCTTGGGCGGACATCGCATATAAGTTGAGCTGTAAAAGAGCGCAAGTTGCAGATGCGATCGCTCGTTTGCTGGCAGTCTCATCTCCACATAACTGCACGACAGGTAACGCCGAACCTTGTTGCGATGCCTGTAACCACGTCCCTGCCAGTTGTTCTGCCACTTGTCGGTGGGATGGCACCAAACTTTGAACCGAGCGGTGCAATGGCTCTACAATCCCCATGAGCCGTTCATCTAGATGTTGCACGCCAGCGATGTAGTGCAATATTCGCTCGTCAATTCGCAGGGGACTGGAGGTGAGTGTATTTCCTGTCCCAACTTCAATCAGTTGCCAGCGACGCAATGATGCCGCCGGGGTTAGTGCATCCCAGTGGGAGGCAGATAGAATCGCCAGCGCTAAGCTCATTGTCGGATACGCCTGCCGTTCGTTGCCTTGAGCGATCGCGCACAAGGAAGAAAAGCTGGGGTCAAGTTCCATCCCCACGCACAACAGCAGGATATCCCGCTCAAAATCTGACAAACCGAAGGTTTTGCACAGTTGTTCTAATGCTGCTGGAGGCGAAAGGTTCCAAGTAAGAGGGGGAAAATCTTCTTCCGGTTCCTGAGCTTTTTCCTCCCCTCGCATCCTTGCGACTTGACGTTCTAACGCCTGACGCACGCGAGCAACTTGTCCCATAAAGTAGCCCTGATTAGCTGCTTGCCAGCGATCGCTAGTCGTGGTCATCATACAATCGCTACCTTTGGGTCAATATACTGCTGGAAGGTCGGGCTATCTTTGTCCGTATCTACGCTCAACATACTTTCCGCTCCATCTACGTGTACCCGCACCAAATACTCTCCTGGCTTCACATCCCGAACCGGAACGATTACCGAGGTTGTATCGGCTCGACGCGGTAAAGCATCAAACAGATAAGCGCCTGGATTATCGATTGACCGTTCGTTCAGCGCCACCACCACTCGCTGCTTGTTGCCGATCGTAAGATTGACTTGCAGCGTTAGGTTCGCCGAGCGCAGTTCATCTCCACTTCCCTGAATGTTGGAGATACTTACTTCTGTAATCGTTGGACGCAATACAAACGGTGCTACATTCGACTCGATACTGCGCTGGAGAGTGGGCTGGAGGCTTAACGCGGGGGTCGAGTTGCTTCTGGCTGTTGCGCCGTTCGATTCGGCACCACCGTTCGCCACAGGGGCGCTGGGGCTTGAGAGGTGATGAATCACCTGTAGACTTTGTACGCCCGCGCGGAGCGACTCGGCAGAGAAGGCACTTAGGGGCAATGTGACTTGGGTTTCGTGAACGTCTGAAGGCGTCGCTTCCGCCTCACCAAGACGCACCCGCGTGATGTTGCCATTCAAATTTTTACCCCGAATCAGTAACGTGCTGTCTGCCAAGATTGCCTGAAACCTGCCCGCTTGCGACACTACCTCCTGAATCACCGGCTGATTAGAAAATGGCACCACACCGCTGAACTTGTATTCGCGCACGGGTAAGGCTTTCTGGGCGGATTCTTCCCCTTCTATCATGACGACAGTCGCTCGGTAAGCAACAGAGAGGGTGTATGGGGTTTGGAAGAATACCGACCAAACCTTAGATAAATCTTCTAAAGATAAATCCATTGGCACGAAGCTAATTTCTTCGAGCTGTTCGGAGAGGTTCGAGTCGGCTAAGTAGGTAAAGTTAGAATCAGCGATCGTGTCCCAAATCATTTCCTGGGTGAGAATTGAGCGATCTTTAAGGGTACGAACGACGCTGCCTAAAAGTCGTTGCGGTTCTAACTCAACCTCATTGCCATAGAGACTAATCATATAATGCAGATCGAGAGCATTGTGCGATCGCTTTGCCATTTCGCCCTTGCGATTGCGATTCCGCACATCAGCGCTGCTGCGCCACACAGGATTGAGACTCACTTGATAGAGGTAGATGTTCACTCCCGATTCTGGTGTGCCACTTCCTAAGTTACTGGGTCGCACCGTTGTCACTCTTGCGCCATCTACGTCTATTTGTACAACAGCCTGCAAAGTTCTTTGCAAAGCAGCAGTGACAGTAGCGATCGCTAAATAATTGCTCATAAAAAATTTCAGCAATCAGCTTCGTGAAAAGCTGATTTATTAGGTTTCACAGTTTAGCTTGATAAAGGTTTTTCTTGATCATGACTAGATTCTGACCATTAAGCACTGACTAATCCGAGTTTTAAGGCTTTTACAATGGCTTGCGTCCGGCTGGTGACACTGAGTTTTTCAAAAATTGCTGTTAAGTGAGCTTTAACCGTAGCAACTGTAATGTAAAGGCGGCGAGCAATTTCTTCATTAGAAGAGCCTTCAACCAGCCAGTGTAAGACTTCTCGCTCTCGTTCGGTTAAGTGAATGCTCCGACCGGAAAGATGCGATCGCCCTGCATAAAATTGAAATAACCGAAAGAAGCAAGCTGCAACTTCTGGCGATAAGTACACTTCATTTTTCATAACGGTGTTAATTGCTTCGCACAGTTGAGTTGCCACCCGGTCTTTAAACACGTACCCGCTAGCACCCGCCTGCATCGCCCGAAACACCCATTCGTCTTCCCGGTGTCCTGAGAGAACTAACACTTTCCCCTTATAGGACATTTCTCCCAAACCGATCAAGGCAGTAATTCCATCTCCAGGGGGCAATTCCATATCCAGCAAAATCATCGCTGGCTTTTGCTCAGCGGTTAATTTTAATGCTTGCTCTACAGAAGCCGCCTCACCAACAATCTCAAATCGAAAAGCTCCGTTATTACTCAAGAAGTCAAGTAGAGTCCGTATCCCCGCTCGAAAGCGCGGTTCATCATCCACGAGCAGAATTGAAACTGGCGGTTGTGCAGACATTTTAGATCGCCTCAATGCGACTGTTCGTTTTAATTGCTATCGAGGTAGGGTAAAAGAAAATTGTGCCCCACCAGAAGGCAAGTTTTCTACCCAAATGGTTCCTTGATGGTCGAGGATAATTTTTTTAGCGATCGCCAAACCCAACCCCGTACCCCCTGGACGTTTAGAATAAAAAGGTGTGAATACTTGTTTCAAGTCTTCTTCAGAAAGTCCGGAACCGCTATCAGAAACTTCAATAATCACTTCAGATTGAAAGACTTGCCAATTACAAGTAATCATTCCTCCCGGCGGGCTAAAATGAACTGCATTACTCAATAGGTTGTCAAAGACCTGTTTCATCTGCCATCGATCTCCCGTCAGCGTGACCGGCTTCTCTGGATAGCGGATATGCAGTTGTTTCTCTTCTAACCAAGGTTGCAGACCTTGGATACTTTCAGCCAATGTTTTCCTCAGCTCATAAGGTGCTACCTGTAGTTTTGCCTGTTGTCCGCAGTAAACCAAATCCGTTAAGTTTTCAATTAACTCATTCACAGTTTCGCGAACAATCCCAGCCTGCTCTTGCAAGCAGCCGGATGGCAACCCTAAACATAAATTTTCGGCGTAAAGACTAATCAGTGCCAAGGGATTTCGCAGTTGATGTTCTGTACGACCTAGCACTTGCTCAAGTAACTGAATCTCAGTTTTTTGACGAGAACATTCGCGAGACATCAGCAGGTAGTGACTCAGTAATTGAGCCTGTTTCTCTACGCCTTGCTGTTGCAGCAAAGAAAGCGGATTTTTACTCCATAACAGCAAATACCCAGCTTCTTTGGCTTTCTGCTCGCTGAGAGGGCAAACGTAAGTGTTGTAGCTACAAGCGGCGTCAGCAGATGCACTTTTAGCACACTTGGTGACTTCGCTCAACTTCAGCACAGGGAGGGAATCTTCCCACTGCACCTCAGCGAAAAATTTGGGCAACTCTGCGTAATTTCCCTGGCGTTCGTCTGGATAGTAGGCTACTAATTGACGCTTTTGGGTATCTGAATCTTGGTAGACAATCCAGGCTGCTACAACAGGTAGTTGTGCGGCTATCTGTTCGAGATGGAGCTTGCAAATACTCCTAAGATCGGCACGGTACGGTGTACCTACCGAACCGAGTGTGGAGGAAGGTGGATGCACCTGTACAGCAAACCGTTTTATTCCAACCTTCATCTGTAACTCCCCGACATACAGGATATTTCAGTAATGTTGAATCGGATGTAGGCACCACTGACTTTTTACTTTGCAGAGTTTGTCATCTTCCGCAAGAAATAAATGACAAATCTAGCTTAGTCGGGGATTTCAGTCTTTATCCGTATTTACACACATTTTTTAAAGTTTCGACCAAAGTCTAATAAACACTCTGGGGTTGTGTTTCTAATCTAGACCTATACAGCCTAAACACCCAGTCTTATGATCCCTGCTACTGCCCAGACTTTGGCAGAAATCCTGGCTGAGGGGATTTCCCTGCTCAGTACAGAGCAAATTGATTTCAACCACCCTGGTAGGCGGGAGGATGTAAGACCAGTACTGAACCTGTTCTGCTACAACATCGGGGAAAACAGTCAGGTAGACCACAGGATTAACCAGGAAAAACCGCATCCACCCACTTTTGGGAAGTATTCCCCGTTATGGTTTGACATTTCGTTCCTAGTCAGTGCCTGGGATCATACTGCCCTAGGAGAACAGCGTCTGCTGTCAGAAGCATTGATGCTGTTGTTACGTTACCGCTGGCTACCAGAAGAATTGCTCGCTCCTTCATTACGGGGTTATGGCAGCTTATCAATGACCATTTCTGCTGTCGGGCTTATTGATGCCGTCGCTCTATGGCGTGCGCTGGGGGTTCCATTACGTCCAGCTTTATATGTAACCGTGACAGTTCCCTTTAACCGACTAGGACAAGGAGAACCGAACACACCTATAGAAGTAGTAGGGAATGGGGTAGTTCGTAGTAGGTCGTAACTAATTACCTCCTACTCTAGGGGCGACCTGGTGGGTCGCCCCTACCGATTCCCAATTACCAATTACCGATTACCCACCACTAATCAAGGAAGACTACGCTATGCCAATGGATTATTTTGCTCCTGGTGTCTACGTCGAAGAAGTAGACCGTGGCAGCCGCCCGATTGAAGGGGTGAGTATGAGTGTTGCTGGGTTTGTTGGCTTTACCGAGGATGTCCGCGGTGATGCCGAACTGTTCAAACCCATGATGATCACCAATTGGAGCCAATTCCTAGAGTATTTTGCCAAACAAGGCTCCGATGGTTACACAGACTTCAACGCCTACCTCCCCTTTGCCGTCAATGGCTGGTTTATGAACGGTGGTGGACGTTGTTGGGTGACTAGCATTGGTACCAAACTCCCCGGTTCACAACCACCGCCACTAGAAGAAACAGCCACGAAGCTCAGAACCTCTGGAAATCGTCCCTCTTTAATGTTTGCCATTAAGCCATCCGAAGGCGAAGAAGATGGCAGCTCCGCTCTTGCCCTACCCGGCGGACGAGTTAATGTTTCAATCCTCCCCGATGAACCTAAAGCCCCGGAAGATCCAGAGGCAGAACCCCCACTCAACACAGGTGAATACTTTAAAGTCATTGTTAGTAGCGGTGGCGAGAAACTCGAAGAGTACAGCCACCTGACAATGAACCCGGATGTCGAGGCACAAGTGGGTACCTATGCCGTCACTGCGATCAATGAAGGGATTGGCGACCAGCAGGCATCTCAATTTTTGTCCGTCACCGATATGTCCACCAGCGGACAACCCCTGTCCCGGCGACCTGTCAACGGCACCTATGAAGTCAGCCCTCCACCCGTCATTTCCAGCCCTGAGCGCTTTCCACGGGATGTGAATGGGGTGCGCGATGACCGCACGGGCGTCCAAGGGATTTTTGAAATTGACGAAGTTTCCATGATTGCCTGCCCCGACCTAATGCTGGCATACCAACGCGGTCTGCTGGATTTGGATCAGGTTCACGGCATCATGGAAATGATGGTTAGTATGTGCGAAAACAACGCACCCAGCCCCAACTACCGCATGGTTGTTCTCGACCCACCACCTTGCAAGGGAGGTGGCGATCCTGTACCCCCTGAGCAACAAAAGCCTCAGCACGTCGCTCAGTGGTTAAGTAACTTCAATCGTCGTTCTATGTTCGGGGCATTGTATTATCCCTGGATTAAAGTGGCGAACCCACGCAATGCCGGACGACCGATTTTGGTTCCTCCCTGCGGTCACATGATGGGGATTTGGTGCCGTACCGATGAGACTCGTGGCGTTTTTAAAGCACCCGCTAACGAAGTTCCTCGCGGTGTCCTGGGTCTAGCCTACGAGACTAACTTCCGCGAACAGGAACTGTTGAACCCTGTGGGGATTAACTGTATCCGCAACTTCGCTAACTACAACCGAGGCTTCCAAGTTTGGGGCGCACGGACTCTGGTAGAACCCGCCAATGTCCAATGGCGCTATATCAGCGTCCGCCGTCTGATTAGCTACATCGAGCGCTCGATTGAAATCGGTACCCAGTGGGTTGTGTTTGAGCCTAACGATCAAGATTTGTGGGCGCGAGTTACCCGCACCGTTAGCAATTTCCTCGAACGGCTATGGCGTGCAGGGGCGTTGTTTGGCGGTTCGCCTGGTGAATCTTTCTACGTCAAGTGCGATGCCAGTATCAATACCCACGAGACAATCATGCTGGGTCGTCTGTATGTCGAAATTGGCGTTTGCCCAGTCCGACCAGCGGAATTTGTGATCTTCCGCATCAGTCAGTGGTCTCCTAACCAATAGGTTAAAGTCCTCAGTTTAGATATCAGCTCTCAGGCTGATATCTAAACTAATATTGAAAAAATTTGTAAGGAGGTTTTGAACAATGGCGATTATTACCGTTGAGAATTTTGAATTAGAAATTAAGGGAGTCGGTGACGGTTTACAGTTTAAAAGTGTTGACTTACCAGCATATAAGACTGACGTTCAACACGGTGATGCCCTAATGTCTGGTGCCAAGGGTTCTGTACGGCAGACGCTTACTAAGAAAAGGGAGGCAGCGGTTCAAATCACCGTAGTAACCCTAGCGAGTGGAGATGCAAAGAGTACTAGCTCGTTGATGCGAAAGTGGCTGTTACAGTGTATGCCGAAGGCAGAGGATGGTGGCGGCTTTCCTACAAGTGCCAGAATGGCAGAAGGCGTAATTAAATCTTATAACTCAGCCGGAGAAATGGTAGATTCGTGGAAGATGAGCGGAGTTTGGATTTGTAAATATCAAATCGGAAAACTCAGTGCCGAAGGCGGATTGCTAGAAGAAACTTTTACGCTACAGGTTGACCAGTTCGATCCAGCTTGATCTATTTAAGTCTGGGCGTTTGACCCAATCCTCTTAATTTAAATTGGTTTGCAATCTGCAAACCCCAAAGTCATTCTTTTGTAATTGATTGGAAGGTTATTTATGGCTGATGCCGTTGAATTGCTATCTAGTGATAACTTCGATGTAGCAATTGGTGATATCAAAGACATCATTGTCAAAGAAGTCAGTGGGATGTCAGTAGAAATGTCCCCAAAGGGTGCTGATAATGCCATCGGTTCTGGCCCGAAGGGAAAATCTCTGGTTCTTAGTGTTCCAAGTCAACCGAAGTATGGCGAGATAACGCTCGTTTTGGTGCCAGGAGCGCATCAGGGTGGAAATGACGATAAGCTGTGGACGTGGTACAAGGATTGCGCCTCGAAAGCTAACCTTGGGGAAGCAGCAAAAGCGCGAACCTTACGTAAAGAAATGACAATTAATGTCTATTACTCTGGTTCAGATCAGAAGGTAGGGTTAACGTACAGCTTTGTAGGGGTGCTTCCCAATAGTTTTGATGTTCCTAAGCGGGACGCAGGGAGTAGCGAACTAGAGACTTGGACGCTTAAGCTTAACTATGAGCGGATGAAGTTTACTGTATCTGCATAGAATGAATCCTCAAGGCAACTCCCTGTAAAACTGCGCTGGTGAGGTGAGATGCGATCGCAGTCTTATTCACCAGTCATTGATTATCAGCTTGAAAGCTCATTGGTTGTAAGGTGGTATCAACTGTGACAGACTTCCCTGAAATCCTCACTACTTGCCGATTTTTTCTAGAACTAAAACTCAATGGCAGCAATGATGCAGTAGACGGCTACTTTATGGATTGTAGCGGTTTTAAGTCTACCCAACAGGTGATAGAAATCTCTGAGGTGACACCTCAGAAGTGGGGAAAAGATGGAGAGTCGAAGGGTCGAATTGTCACTACAAAAATTCCGGGTAAGGTTAGTTACAGCAATATTACTCTGCGCCGGGGTCTGACTTGTTCGATGACGTTATGGAACTGGATTCAAGCTGTGCAGGATGGAGACTGGGCTGAACAAAGACGAGATGGTTCTTTGGTGATTTATAATCAAGCGGCGGAAGAACAGTTTAGATTTGAGTTTCAACGGGCGTGGCCTACTAGCTATAAAATTTCTGATGTGAATGCGGCTGGGGGTGAGCTGGAGATTGAAGAAATAGAAATGACAGTTGAACAGTTAAAACGGATTCAAGTAGCAAGGAATGATTCAAACTGAGTTTGAATTTACTTTACCGAAGGGATACCTTGATGCGGATGGCAATCTGCATCGCAAAGGTGTAATGCGTTTGTCGAGGGCGATGGATGAGATTGTCCCTTTGCGAGATCCGCGTGTTAAATCAAATCCTGCCTACGCTACAGTGATTATTTTGTCTCGCGTGATTGTCCGCTTGGGAGCGTTGGAGGAGGTCACGCCTTCAGTTGTTGAAGGCTTTTTTGCGTGTGATCTGAATTATCTCCAGAAATTTTATCGTCAAATTAATGACCTAGAACAGGAAAATGCAGGATTGAAAGAAGCCACAAACCCTCCTGCAAATTCTGCACTAGCTTCTGATTCCGAGTAACCCGACGAGATGGACAGCGATCGCATCCAAACAGAATTTGAATTTGTCCTCCCTAGAGGATTGGTCGATGCTCAAGGGGGCGTTCATCGCCAGGGGGTGATGCGCCTGGCAACGGCAAAAGATGAAATGTGCGTCCAAAAAGACCGGGGCGTTCAGGATAATCCAGCTTATGGAGTCTTGGTGATGTTCTCGCGGGTGATTACCTGTATCGGCACTGTAACAGAGGTAACGCCTACGCTGTTGGAGGGTCTTTTCTCGCGGGATTTGGCATATTTGCGGGAGTTTTACAATCGCATTAACCAGGAGGGGGAAGCTTACATTCCGGTTCAGTGTCCCCAGTGCAATCGTCAATTTCAGGTGGAGCTTTCTCTATCGGGGGAATTCTAGGCTACCCCTCGGATATACTACGCCAAGAGGTAGCCTTGATAGCGTTCCACTTTCACTGGTCTTTAGAGGATATCCTCAATCTGGAACATCGCGATCGCCGGGATTGGGTGACAGAAATTAGTCAGCTGATGCAACCAGAATAAAGAAGGAGCAAGGGTCAAGCCCTTACCCCTAACTCACTGCAATGCTTTCCTTTACGGTGTTGGTTTCTGAGTGATATCTACTATTAAGGGTTCTTTAGCCACTGTGCCGAGATTAACTGACTTTAACAAGTCTTGCCAATCGGTCTCTAAGGTTAAATCGCTAGGATTGGCGTTACGTAAGTCAGCTAGAGATGAAAGAGTGTCAAGCCACATCCCAGCATCTGCATAGATTGCTGGGCGATCGCGCGGTGCTGCTTTCTGTAAGGCATTTCTCAAAACGGAACTTGGTTGGACTCGTTGAATCCACCCTTCTACAACAATATCTGCCCCCCGATCTTCGGGGTCGCAAATCACTGATAACGACCAACGGTATGTTTTGCCAACAACCAGCGGTGGTGCATCCTTTTGAGGAAGGCTAACACTAACAACACCTCCCACATTTGGAATCGGCAATGTTGTTTCGTATTTTACCTGCTCACTGGTTTCCCCGTTATACAGAATAAACTCTGCTTCCTGAACGGAAGCTTCAGGAAGAGCAACAAATAAAGTCGGATGAGCAGCTACAGTTAATCCTATATTTGTGCTGGGCAACAATGCCATGAGCGACTTTCCTTCGGCAGCGCAGGTGCTGCTACCACGCGATGCTCCGGGTTCTCTAGTCCGGGGTGCCCCAACCCTTCTTGGCAGCCTAAATTTTAGGCGACCTGCTACACGCATTTCTCTGCGGTTCAGGCTGGGTTGTTGAATCGGTTGGCTTTTTGTGGTGGCGGTGGCTGGAAAGCTGGTAGCGATCGCACTAAGCCCCACCAACAAGGCTAAGGAGAGTGTTGTGAAATACACAGAATACTTATTCACCATAATCTTTTAGTTGTTGCAGTGGGTTTACCTGGCGAACAGCGATCGGAGCGCATACAAGGGGAAGAAACTACTTCTCGAAGCGATCGCCTCTATGAGGCATCGTACTTCGTAAAATAAACTCGACCGCGACCGTAGCGGTTTTAGACAAAGACTCTTTTATCTTCAACAAAGTTTCCGATTTTTCCAGACAAGTCTCTAGAAATCAATTATTTATTTTGTCAGATTTATTGCCTCAGTGGGCACTTGAAAGCTCCGGTTTTTGCTTAGCACAAAATTTGATGCTATAACTACTATAAAATTATCTCTCAAATCGTCACTTTTTCTTTGAATACCAAAAAAATATCTATTTATCTAGTTTTTTTTCAAAAACTTCATGAAGTTTTGTAGGCAATTCATTCTTTGATTTTCAACAGCTCACTGGTCTGTTTAAACAATTTTTAAAGGCAAAAGGATATAGATAAATTCTTAATCTTAAATTCCTCTTTTAAAGTTACATGTTGAGCGAAAATAAGAACTCTAGCCCCTAGAGAGGAGGCGTCAATTATATGGTTTCTCGGCTTAGTTCAAAGATTCGCTCCCTGCTGTCAAATACAAGCAACCTACGCACAGCAGCTTTAAATTTTGGGGGACAAGTCGTTCTCACCAGTGTTGTGGCAACAAGCTTGGTCGTGGGAGCGAGGCAGATAGGGATACTTCAGGGACAAGAGCTGGGTGCTTTTGACCAGCTGACTCGGATGCGTCGTGATGAAGGTCCAGATAATCGCCTGTTGCTGGTGGAGATTACTGAGGGAGATATCCAAACTGAGAAAGGGTGGCCTATCTCGGATGCCACAATTGCCAAAGCGTTAGAGAAACTAGAGCAGTATGAACCGAGAGCCATCGGTATAGATATTATTCGGGATGTTCCGGTCAAAGAGGGGAATGCCAATTTATTGAAGATCCTCAAAGGAAGCGATCGCATTATTACGATCTGCCAACTCAGTGATGGTAAACAGGCAGGATTTCCGCCACCGCCTGGAATCTCACCAGACCAAGTGGGATTTGCTGATTTCGTCAAAGAACCTGATGGATGGGTTCGCCGCAGTCTCTTAGTGGCAAATCCTCCAGTCCCGAACGCTCCCTTAGAGAACCCCCATCTTTGTAGCGATCCCGAAGAGCAACTCACCTCCTTGGATTTGACCCTAGCACTCATGTACCTGCAAGCTGAGGGAATCGAAGCAGAACCTTCAGATGACGGGAACCTGAAGATCGGTTCCACTCTCTTCAAAAGCCCCGATCCGAATGCTGGCGGATACCGGAACGCCGACACGGAAGGGTTGCAGATGTTGATTAACTACCGTTCGGCAAATCTGCCTGCCCAAAAGATAACGCTCACAGATGTACTCAAGGGCAAGATCGATCCGGCTTTAGTCAAAGATCGGGTTGTTTTAGTTGGCTACACCGCAGTCAGCGTGAATGACGACTTCAACACGCCCTACAGTGCGGCTCAAGAAGGCACTCAGAAAATGCCCGGAGTGGTCATTCATGCTCAGGTTGTGAGTCAGATCCTCAGTGCAGTTCTGGATAAACGACCGCTATTTTGGTACTGGAGTGAGTGGGGCGAAATTGGATGGATTTGGGCCTGGTCGTTGGTGGGAGGCTTAGTGGCATGGCGGATTCGGCGTCCCTTGCTCTTGGTGATTGCGGGAGGAAGCGCGATCGCCCTCTTGTTTGGAACTTGTTATGTTTTGTTTCTCAAAGCAGGATGGATACCCCTCGTGCCCCCAGCATTGGCACTGGTGACAACGGCAGTCGGCGTCGTTTTGATAGATAGAGGATACGCCAAAGCCATCTATCAAGGCGTCAAAGGGTTTTTAAAAATCGATATTGAGATTGACCAGGAAAAGAAAGAACGCCAAGTAGCGGAAATTACAGAAAGTGACTACTTCCAAGAATTGCAGGAAAAGGCGAAAAATCTCAGGAGTCGAGAAAGTAATCCTTCTGAAAAAACAACTTTTAAATTAAAAGTCGAGAGGTCAGAAGCGGCTGAAACAACGGCAGAAACTGACTACTTACAACAGTTGCAGCAAAAGGGAAAAAGTTTCAGGAATCGATCCAATGATGGGGAAGCAGAAGCTACCACTGAGTCAACCGTTGAAATCCCAGAAACCTCTGAAACAACGACAGAAATCGACTATTTACAGCAGTTGCAGCAAAAGGGGCAAGAGTTAAGAAATCGCTCCAATGATGGGGAAGCAGAAGCTACCACTGAGCCAACTGTTGAAATACCAGAAGCTACGCAGGCAAGCCAAGCCACTGAAACAACAGCAGAAATCGACTACTTACAGCAGTTACAGAAAAAGGGTAAAAAGTTAAGAAATCGGCATCATGATGGGCAAGCAGAAGCTGTTGCGGAATCAAACGTTGAAATACCAGAAGTTGCATTGGCAAGCCAAATTACTTCTCCTGTCGAAGAATTAAGCAATCAGCAGGACGGACAGGGAGAAGCCGCAATTGAGCCAAATACTTCAACCCCAAAAGTCATCCAACCAAACCAAGAAGCTGAAGAAACCGAAGAACTCGACTACTTCCAGCAGTTGCAGCAACGAGCAACCTTGAGAAATTGGGAGGAAGATAGGCGACCACAAGCTGCCACTGAGTTAAATACCTCAATACCAGAAGTCACACCAGCAAGCCAAGAAACTGAAAGCGAAGAACTCGATTACTTTCAGCAGTTGCAGCAACGAGCAAACTTAAGAAATTCGAGCAGCGACGGGCACGCAGAAACCACTACCGAGTCAAATTCTTCAACAATAGAAGTTCTAGAGGCTAGCCAGGAAGCTGAACTCAGTGAAGAACTCGACTACTTCCAGCAGTTGCAGCAACGGGCAAAAACCGTGAGAAGTGCAGAGACTGAATCTACCTGATGGCGGTATGGCAGTGAGATAAACCGCTATTAGAGGACATCTATCGATAGATCGAACTGAGGATGCTACGCGGAATCCGTAAGTTCGCGATTCACATCATTCGCTAAAGGGAAAGGAAGGAAAAGATGAATCAGGATCGAATCAATCAATCACCCGCAGATTCCAGCGGACACCAGACTGATATTGGTCTGAATATGCTTGATGTAATGAATTTGCCCGATGACCTGCGAAAACTCGTCAACTGGATAATGCGTCAGAAAACCGTAACCTTGCCGGAAGCCGCAGCTCACACCGGCGAGGATGAGGAAGTTGTCCACACCCAGTTAGAAGCTCTGGTAGCTCAAGGCTTCGTGCAAGAACTAAAAGAGGGAGAAACGCTCTGCTACAGAACTCGCCTTGCCCCCAAACAGCGAAGCAAGCTATCTACAAATATCTGGGAGAACCTGGAGTGAGTAAACGTAATAAGCCTCTATCAGGTTGCGGGAATCACGCCAAAAATGCAAGTTTCTACTACCTTGATAAGGTGTAATCTCATTTGGATTGTGAGGTGCTACATTAACACTTCTCTCAGCCCCTCGCTAACGCTTGAAAAAAGGGTAGCTGAGAATCGATATGTTGCAACCAAACCACAAATGGTATAGAAATTAAGCCCCACGGTTCATTCGTCGCGCCCTGGAATGGGCTTTTTCGATTGTTTTCTGTTAAGGATGAAGAATCCTCTCACACATTGAGGTAAAGTATGTCAAAAATTGTGTCCATCCACTCATTTCGGGGTGGCACTGGCAAATCGAATTCGACGGCTAATCTGGCAGCTTTAGTCGCTCGCTTTGGGTATCGCGTTGGTATCGTTGACACCGATATTCAATCGCCAGGAATCCATGTGCTTTTCGGTTTCGATGAGCAGAAGATGGAACACTCTCTCAATGACTACCTATGGGGTCGTTGTTTAATTGAAGAAGCTGCCTACGATGTCACCTCAATTTTAAGAAAGACCGGCGTTAAAGGCGGCAGCATTCATCTGATTCCTTCTAGTATCAAAGCGGGGGATATTACTAGAGTGCTGCGTGAGGGATTTGATTTTGGTCTCCTCAATGATGGTTTTCAAGATATCATTGAAACCCTGAATCTGGATTACTTATTTATTGATACCCATCCAGGCCTTAACGAAGAAACGCTGCTTTCTATTACTATCTCTGATATCTTGGTGCTAATTTTGCGCCCAGACCGCCAAGACTTTCAGGGGACTGCCGTGACGGTGGAGGTGGCTCGGAAACTACAGGTGCCGAAGATGTTGCTGCTAGTAAATAAGGCGCTACCCGTTTTGGATTTTGATGCCTTGAAGCTACAGGTAGAAAAAACCTACAATGCTCCGGTGGCTGGAATTTTGCCGCTTTCAGAAGAGATGATTCAAATGGCAAGTAGCGATCTCTTTTGCCTGCGGTTTCCAGAGCATCCCTTGAGTAAGGTGATGGAAAAGGTTGCCAAGATGATTACGGCTTAATATGATTTGTAGGGACGGGTTTAACAAAATATTGGCGATCAGCCAAGCATATTGATATACCCCCCTGCACTATGGACTGTTGCCAATATAATTAATTGCCCGTAACCATTCGCAAAATAGTTTGGGGAAGTTGGGTTATCTGCTGCCAAAGGTCTTGAGGACCAATGCCAAAGAAAAGTTGTAAAACAAGAACAACTGCCGCAATTAAAATGGCTGTGCCAATGCTGGCTTTCACTACCTTAATGAGTAATGTAAAGACTAACCAGGATACGATAAGTGCGGCAATTAGAATGATTAAATCTACTGGCATAGACGTTGCTCTCAAAGGTATTAATCGGGCTGGGAGATTGTAGCAAGTTAACAGAATTTTTGCTGGTCGAAGATACAGATATCCTTTTCGTGAAGTCACCTTTGCGAACTTCATTGACCTCGCTTCAAGCTTTAGTCTGCGGGAAACTTGCTTTTAATTCCCAGTCGTCTGTCTAATTTTCCTCGAAATAGCGATACTTTTACCTTAATTTACTCTCCACCAGATATATAAAGCAGACGCCATTGCCCTTTCGCTTTGCCAAAGGCGGCTCGATATTCTAGGGGAGAATAAGCAAAACGATTGGAAATGTAGCCCGGTTTTCCATTTGGCAAAATCACCGCAGTCCACCCGTTGATGGAACTGTAATCTTCGCCTCGTTGCGCCCGTTCTCTGGCGCGTTGTTCTTCGATTTGACGATTGACTTTGACGACTTCGTTTGAGAGTAAGCCGACTACTGGACTCTCTAGGCTAGGTTGCGATCGCACGTTCACATTTTCACCTACAACGATGACGCGGCTTAATTCGTAGGAAACGCCATCGGCAGAATTTGGTGCGGGATACTGTCGAGCAAAATCGCGCGGTACGGTGTTACAAATCCAACCTGGAGATTGGAGGTCAACGTCCGGTTGCCTCTGGTTAGTGGTTTGAAAACAACCGGCAGCTAGGGCTTTTTCTAGCCATCCCCAGATTGGGGCATTGTGATTTTCTAGCTTCAAATCGGGGAGGGTGCTGATGCCGTGACCAATGCCAATTTGGTTGAGGGGCAAAATGGATTGCACAAACTCAGCATCGCGCAATCGCACTGCTTCCCGCAACTGTTGCCGAAATTGAGCGAAGTCACTTCCTGGGTTTACTTCATCTACCAGAACGATGCGTTGATGGGGAAACTCATCTAGCTTTGGCTGTATTGCCACATCCGTTTGAGTCGTTGTCTGTGGGGTTGTGGCTTCAACTGCATCGTTGTTGGTTTTAACGGTGGAAGCGATCGCAGTTGCTTCTGGGATCGAAGTTGATTCCGGTATATTTGTTTCTATGCTTTGTTGGTTCTGTGCCCCAGTTTGGCGACCGGCTGTTGCTAGAGTGGCACCAGTAATTGCCGAAATCGCAACTGCCCCCATAATCAAAAAGTATATTTTTTTCATAACTAATGCCGATAACGTCTTTTTGTTACCTACAGTTGAGACGCTAGGATTTCAGGCAAAGTTATTAAATTTTTGTTTTTAAATACATGAATATGCCGGGAGGCCGATGATTGGCGCTCCCAGCAAAGGTCGTATATTATTTCTCTTCTACATACATTGGAGGCTCAATCGCAAAATTGTTTAGCTGCCCCGCTTCATCCAGGATGTAACCCTCGGTCGTATCTAAACCAGTTCCTTCTTCTTGTTCTCTAGCTGCTTCAACTTGGTGTTTATTCAGCTCTTTGTCCACATTAGATGGAATCACCGCATCTGCTGCATTCACGCCCAATACTGATTGCGATAATTGAACTCCAATGTGGTTGTTTCCTGGTGCCCCTCTTCCCGGTTCTGCTTCGCTAGGATCTTCTGGCAATACTGGATTTTGTTCGTCGCTCATGAATTTTTCTCCTATGTTATTTTAAGTTGAGCGTAGTCTGTTTATTACGATGTTTCTATTTATGAAGGTAGCTTAGTTAGTATCGCTCTTTACTCTTTCGCGGGTATTAAATTGGTAAAGGCAAAGGTAGAGAGCGCAGCGGCATTGTTTGATAGCCAGAGGCTTGGCTTAACGCTGGATAGGCGAGATTTCCTCTGACACGGAAAAGACGCGATCGCATTGAACTCCTCTCAGCACGTCGGTAATTATAGGGAAATCGCAGCCAGAACCAAGCTTAATCCTTTCACAGTAAAATAAATTTAAAAAATCCATCTTAGTGCGGATATATCGGTAAGCACAATGAATAGGATTAGCAAATCTGATTGTTCTAAGAAATCGGGTTTGGGGTACTGTAACGCAATTTTCAGTTTATTTCGCTCGTTTTGCGGAAATTGTCTTTCAATTTTCCGGTTTTATAATAAACACGCTAGTAAACAACTCCTTTCATGGCATCAATCGCCCGCAAAAACCTATTTGAGGATATTCCCCGCTTCCTGGCAGCTCAGGCGGGGATTATGTTTGCAGTTAGCTTAGTCACTATTCAAACGGGTATTTTCAATGGATTTACTCGCGCCACGACTTTGCTAATCGACAATTCCAATGCTGATATCTGGGTATCCTCAGCGGATATGATTCACATGGAGCTGACACTACCCATACCCGCGCAGCGAGTTGTTGAGGCTCGACGGGTAGAAGGCGTAGAACAAGCTGAACCGCTGATTGTCCAAGCATCTTTGTGGCGAGATTCTCGGAACAAGATTTCACCGATGAGAATCATCGGATTCAATCCAGCCGGAGAATTATTTAGTCCAGGGAAAGTTATTCAAGGAAGTTTGAGTGCCTTAAAGCAGCCTTACACGGTGATGCTGGATAAATCTAATTTGCGTCCTTTGAACATCAAACAAATTGGCGATGTTGCTGAAGTTGGCTCATTTAAGGCACAGTTAGTTGCTCTGACGCAAGACACTCAATCAATTACATCGAATACTTTTTTGTTCACCTCGTTGGAGACTGCCAACGCTTACGCAAATTCCCGCGTAACGACGAGTTTAAACTGCAAGCTCCAATCGGGTGACATAAAGTGTACCAGTGCGTCGGCGAGTTTTAATAACCCACCCGCTGCGAATAATCTATCTGCTCCTGCACCCCAGAAATTAACTCCTACTGATTTAATCACCTATGTATTGGTGCAGGCAAAGCCCGGTCAAGATTTACAGCAACTCAAGAAAAAGTTAGAAGCAGCACTACCAGATACCCGCGCTTATACGAAGGCCGAAATGGCATCGCAGACGCGGGTTTTCTGGCAGCAGCGCACGGGAATTGGGTTTATTTTGGGCTTGGGTGCCGTTGTTGGCATTATTATCGGGATGGCGATCGCAGGTCAGATCCTCTACGCTTCTGTATCTGACCACTTAAAGGAGTATGGTACGCTCAAGGCGATGGGGGCTTCTGATTGGAAGATTTACAGTGTGATTGTCGAGCAGGCGCTCTGGATGGCAGTTCTGGGCTATATTCCCAGCATGGTTCTTTGCCTGGGGTTGGGAGCTTGGACGTTTGCTACTCAGGGAATCATCATTTTAATCACGCCTGGAAGTGCGATCGCCATCTTTGGGATTACGACACTGATGTGTGTCACTTCAGCTATCTTCGCCATCCAAAGAGTGACTCGTGTCGATCCGGCTATTGTTTTTAAGGCATGATTTTAGAATTTTGCCGCTTTAGGATAATATTCGATGGGTTTTCAGGAACCTGATATACTCAATGACCATCAATAATAAATGTAGATGTCTGTTTTATCCTAGCTGATAGTGAGTTTAACTTTATATTGGCAACAGGGCGGACAATTAGAAATTAAAAATTTATACAAACCTATTTTGGAGAGTGTGCGTACTTTAAGTAGGTGAGTATAATTCAACCTCACTTGAAGCGGTGCGTGGGACAGGGTTCGTGCTATCAGGAGGCACACCTACTATTGAGTCCCTAGTGTCAATCTCTATCAATAGATTGATTTCTGCTCGCTATTCACGCTATTCAATAGTCGAACAGTTTTGATCTGGAGTTGGAGGCATTAATGTTCAGTTCCTTCTGAAAGCCTGCATCCCTGATTCTTTCCTTCGATGCTTCCGTTGAAATTTTGTCCGGAGTATGGTTACTTAAGACAGATTGAATTGAGTAACTCATTGTAGTTTAGACATAGCGAATAGAAATATTGATGATTCTTTCCCAAAGCAACCGTACTCAATTTGCCAGTGTCCGAAATCTAGATGCTATTCCTTCTATGAGTTCGCTTCAGGCTCACAGAAAAGCCATTATCGGCATCGGAGTAGAAATGGTATTCCAGTCGGGAGGATCGCGTTTCCAAGCCCTTAAAAAGGTGAATCTGGAAATCTTCAAGGGCGATATTCAACTATTGATGGGGCCATCCGGATCGGGTAAAACGACCTTACTATCAATTTTAGCTGGGATTTTGACGCCGACGGCTGGCAGCGTACACTTGCTGGGTGAAGAGATTACAAGGATGTCTCGGAACCAGTTAGCAAGGTTCCGGCTGGCAAATATTGGCTTTATTTTTCAAGGCTTTAACTTGTTTCCGGCGCTGACTGCGGCTGAGAATGTAGAAGTAGCACTGCATCTCAAAGGGATTCGGGGACGAATGGCACGGCAACAGGCACAAGTTTTGCTAGAACAGGTGGGATTGGCGGATAAAGCGAAAAATTTACCCCGCGATTTGTCTGGAGGACAAAAACAACGGGTGGCGATTGCTCGTGCTTTAGCTGGCAATCCTCAGTTGATTATGGCAGATGAGCCTACGGCAGCTTTAGATTCTCACTCCGGACACGCTGTGATTGAGTTACTGCGTCAGCTTGCGAAGGAAGGCGGTTGCACGGTTCTGATGGTGACACACGATAGTCGAATTATGGATGTTGCCGATCGAGTCTTGCATCTAGAAGATGGAAGGTTGAAGGCATAACATCTAATTTTTTAATCGGGTCATTGATAGTTTGTTGCTTGTTAGGAATGGGGAATTAGAAATGAAATTCGGTCTGCCTTTTTTCTAATTCCCCATTCGTTTTAAGAATTATGAGAGCGATCGCAGCTTTAGATGAGAAGGCGGCTGGGGTTGGATGCGATCGCTTATCAACCGAGTAGTGTCCCTGATGCGATCGCCTTAAATATCATTTCCGGGAAAAAACCCTTTGAAGACTGCTGCAACTCCTAACGCCGCAGCTGCCGCAGCACCCCATTTAATCGGTGGATTTTTATCTAGCCAGTCAGTAAAGGCGGGTATCGTTAGGTTGCCAAAATCTCCTTCAACTTTGTCGTGAGCAGGGATTGGCTCGTAGAGATTATCCGGCGCGTCTTCAAACTTTGGTTCATTGGTGCGTTGCCCCTCAAAACCGATAAGAACCAAAATTTGATCCACCAGTCCGGGTGAGATTCGCTGAACCACATCTAACATCCGACCCACATCTCCCACAATGAAGTCACGAGTAGGGTGTTCAGCTACGTAAAGGATCGCATCGGCAACCAGGCTTGCCTCATAATACGGCGGTATTCCCGTCGGTTTGACGCCTAATTTCGTGCGACCGTTGTTGTAGAAGGGCGTGTTGATCACGGATGGCTTCACACTCGTTACGCTAATGGGAATTCCCTCATGTTGCAGCTCAACGCGCAGAGATTCCAGAAAACCTTCGACACCGTGCTTTGCGGAGGAGTAGGCACTCTGGAGGGGTAATGAACGCCTGCCTTCCATTGAAGAGATGTGGATCAGTGCCCCGCGCCCTTCACGCTTGAGATGGGGTAGCGCCGCCATTGCACCGTATACCTGCCCCATTAGGCTAATGTCAATGATGCGCTTAAACTCTTCCGGTGTTGTATTCTCGAAAGTTGCAAAAACGCCCGTGGCGGGGCAATGTACCCAGGTGTCGAGTCGCCCGTATACCTGCACGGTTTTATCTGCGATCGCTTTTACTTGCTCGAAATCTGTGACATCAGCAATAACCGCGACTGCCTCGCCGCCTTTTTGGTGTATTTCATCTACCAAAGACTTTAACCCTGATTCACTGCGAGCCGAGACTACTAATTTTGCGCCTCGTTGGGCAAACTGCAAAGCTGTCTCGCGCCCGATGCCGCTAGAAGCACCAACGACGGCGACAACTTGCTCTGTGATTGGCTTTAGTTGCATTCTTTCTCATCCTTTTATTAAAGTTGCTGACGACAAACCATTCACCTTTGCAGCTGAATTGCATCCAGGAACGTTGGCTTAGTTGTCAAATGTTAAGTTCTATTAACTAAATTAATCGGCTCACGGCGGGTTACATCAGTCTCAGGGTTGACAATAGGGATAGGCGTAGTACCCCTTGCCTTTATTTGGCGATCGCTGGGTTACTTCGCTCTTTTACAGAAATCAGTCTCAAATTAATGCAGGTACTCTACGACTAAATTTTCCCGAATTTAGAAAAAAGTATTGCTAATGTGGGAGCAAAAAAGAGCGATCGCTCTTTTATAGCAGAGCGATAATAAACTAGAAAATCCAAGAAAGTTAATACTTTGATGACTTTATGAACACAGCAACAATTACCTTACCTTCTACCCTCAAATTAACGATTGACTTGACAGACGAGCAGTTTTTCCAGTTATGTCAGAACAATCGGGATTTAAGATTTGAGCGCATAGCATCGGGAGAACTAATAATTATGCCCCCTACAGTTAGAGAAACCGGAAATCGGAACATCGATTTATCCTATCAACTCCAAGCTTGGAGCCGACAAAACAATCTAGGGCTTGCCTTCGATTCTTCAAGTGGCTTCAAACTGCCGAAAGGTGCAGATCGTTCACCCGATGCATCTTGGGTAAGACGCGATCGCTGGGATGTTTTAACCCCCGAAGAACAACAGGGATTTGCGCCTCTATGTCCTGATTTTGTGGTTGAGTTACTTTCTCTTAGCGATTCGGTGAAAATTGCACAGGCGAAAATGGGAGAGTATATGGACAATGGCGCTCGTTTAGGTTGGTTGATCAACCGGAAAAACCAGCGAGTAGAAATCTATCGTCAAGGACAGGATGTGGAGATTTTAGAAAATCCGGCAACTTTATCAGGGGAAGAGATGTTACCTGGCTTTGTATTAGATTTAACCCAAATTATGTAGTTTTAGACGAGAACGTACAGTTTTTGTAGGATAGAGAGCGCCCAAATATGTAAATAAATATTATAAACCGTAGTAAGTGCTTACAGATGATGGCAAAAAGTCTTGTAAAATTTTGCCATTCGATATAATGAATGGATGTTGGACTTTAATACCCTCTCTGAGTTTTCACGCGCCCACTGTATCGCCATTTGCGCGTTTCTGGTTCCAGCCAACTTGGGTGGTACCATCTCAACCCTGATTCTTGCTGCACTTTGTCGTCCTCCAGTTCAGGTGTGGCGTAGTGCTGGAGTGGCAACCGTATTTGCTCTGGTGATGGTGCTGCACGTATTTACTTGGTTCCAGGTTGGGGTAGTGATGCTTCCCACCTATATCCTGCTGTGCTTGGGAAGCACCTGCCTGGTCACGAATATTATAGCGATCGCCTACAACTACAATACCGTTGTCCTCCGCAAACATTACCCTAAGACTTCCAGCGCTATCAACCACCCTTAAAACAGCCTCCTCGCGTTAGTGTTGCCTCACCTTTGGTTTGGACTTACGGTGAATCCAGCAACAATGTCAGGCAATGCTGGCTTCGCAAGAGGTATACGTCCGCACAGATGTAATCCAAACTTGTGTCAAAAAAGATAGCTTGCAGCTTGCTACCAAACGCCTGCTATTCTGCAATAAAGTTTATACCCGTGTAGTCAATCGTGACATTAAGCGACTAGCAACAGTTGCTTAACTTTTTAAAGCTGCATTCATTACTTAATAAGGAATCATATCTAATGGCTAATTGCTTTTGAACAATTAGCCATTTTTTGCTTTAAAAACCAGTTTTTTTTAAGCCTAAAAAACACCTTAGAAAATTATAAATAAATGTAAATAAATGTCAATGCCTTTGGGCATAATTCTCTTGATAGATCACAAAACCACAGAGGATGAATTAAGTTTGTTATAGTTGTTACATAGAAAAATATGCTAATTTCCTCTAGACCAGTAAAAGATGTATTTTATTGCCCAGAAGAGTCTAATTTTTATTCTCAATGTTTAGAAAGTTTAGTTTTAAATGAGGGCGCTCATGGTAAAACCATCATCGAATTTGGTGCAGGAGATGGAACCCCAGTCATTAACTCTTTAATGAGAACCAGATTTGATGGAATCATACATGGATTTGAACTCAATGAGTTAGCCTGGAAAACTGCAAAATCAAATATTCAGGAATACGAACTCAGCGCTCAATATATCATCCACAATACCTCTTTCTTTGAAGCGTCTCTCCCCAAGGCTGATTATCTGATTTCAAATCCACCATATCTTCCAGCACCAGACGAGAATATTTACCAACCTCTGTTACATGGCGGTACAGATGGTTCTAAAATTGCCAAACAGCTTTTATCTTTGGATTATGAAAATGTCTTACTGATGCTCTCTAGTTATTCTAATCCAGAGGGCTTTATTAACTATGCAATTATGCAAGGATATTCCATTGCTAATTTTATAGTTTCCCCGCTAAACTTTGGCTATTACAGCTCTGAGCCAAAAGTTAAAAACACAATTAGAGAATTACGAGAAAAGAAGATGGCGTTCTATTCAGGAAACATCTATCTTTTGGCTGGAGTTTTGTTTAAAAAGCACCATAAATGTCAGGTAGATTTATCTACCGAGTTAATTCAGATCATGACAGCTTTGTAAAAGTTTTGGCTAGAAAGTAGGGAAAAGTGCGATCGCTAAAAGTAGCTTTTCCTGAACTCAGAAACTTGCTTTAGACAAGGACGGACGAAGGGGTATTGAGAATTTAACAGTTCTCAGCACCCCCTTCTTATTGCTTATCTAAACTGCTTATCTAAACCAAAGTATAAATAGACAAATTTATTCCCGTTCCCAAGAGTCAGCCTAGAGAACGAGAAAGGGATGGACTATTAATAAGGCGACAAGTCTTTTAAGCAAATTTTCTTTTATCGATTGACCTCTCGATCGGCTTCTCTTGCTGAACGCGCGATCGCTACACCAGCGCGATCGCCCATTAGCTTTTCTTGGTCATATCCGAGGACAATTTCCCAAGCATCATTCGGATACTTGTCAACCAACGGCAGTGCCACATCATCTAACATCCATTGACCGTGACGTTCGTCTTCCCGAATGTGCAACTCCCAGTAACCCATTGCTGCATCAGAAAGGTTCAACCGTTGTGCTGCTGCTAGATAGGTTTTGTACGCCGCAGGGCCTGCCACTTCAAAATAAGTCAATCCACCGCAGTAACGCAAGAAATAAATTTTGCGCTCGGTAACGAGAAAGTTATGATTGGCGCAGGCTAGCACTTCCCAGGGAACTAAATCAAAGTAGCCTTCTGGCTCTGTATTCATGCCAAACTCGTCAAGCATCTGGGCAAAAAAGGTAGAGTGCTTGCGGGAAAGGCGACCGTTACCGTACTCTTCCAGCAGCACTCTGATGAGGGTACATTGCACTGCGTTGGCAGCACCCCCTAGAATACGCGAAAGGCGGCTGCCTTCGACTAAACCATCGAAAGAACCAATTGCCAAGATTCGGCGATAACCTGCCTCTGTCGTTTCCTCACGCAAATACCGACTATCTTCTGATAGGGGAGGATCTAAGTCGGCTGCGCCCCGCTCACTCAGGGCTTGCTTAACATCGGCTGGTGCAAGTTTTTGGAGTGCTTCTACGTCAAAGTGTGCTACTTCCCACTGCTGCCAAGCTGACTCAATTTGGTTGCGAACTTTTTGTAACCAGATTGAACGCTCGTTAGTGTAATGGCGCAAATCGTCATACCAAAACAGCTTGAGCCGATTGATTCGATACAGAACGCGCTGCAAAAACAGGTGAGCTGCTTCAATTGGCTCATCGCCACTTTCTACCTTATAAGCAGCCTCAATTGCGGTAGCGATCGCACTTTCAACGTCTTTTGCTAGTTCAGGCTGTGCCGCCAGTTTGTTGTCTAAATCTTCCATTTCGAGCAGCTTTATAAATTGCTGCTCGTGTCCGTTGTAGTTTGTAGGTGTTCGTTGAATCGTTGCCGAACTCGTCGGCTGAAAATCAGTAATTGCGACCATAATTGCCCATGAATTCCGTCTTTGCACTTTTTTGATGCTAGTGCTGTCTGGTAGGAACAATTCTCGGTCTGTGGGTGGAACTTGCCACAGCCAAACGTATTTCTACCTAAATACATAGGTACTTGAAGATTAATCATAAAAACATAAAGACACCAAGAGAGTACGAATTCTATCTTGGTGTCTTGCCACTTCCGAATGCTACCAACAACAGGCTACGCGATCGCTACCACCGCAGACAGTAATCCTTGAAATAACCCAAGACCATCGGTACCGCCCAAAATCGGGTCTGAGGCACGTTCTGGATGAGGCATCATTCCTAGCACATTTCTTTCTTTATTGCAAATACCTGCAATATTATTTAAAGAACCATTATGATTCTCTCCGTGATAGCGGAAGAGGATTTGCTGGTTATCTTCTAGTTGTGTCAAAGTATCGGCATCGGCGTAGTATCGCCCCTCGCCGTGAGCAATTGGGAGGGTAATGACTTGCCCGGTAGAATAAGCTTGTGTCCAAGGGAGATGGGTGTGTTCGACTTTTAGGGGAACGCGATCGCAAATAAAATGCAAATCTTGATTTCGGGTAAGCGCCCCTGGCAAGAGTCCCGCTTCTGTCAGCACCTGAAACCCGTTGCAGATACCCAAGACAAACTTCCCTTGCTGGGCGTGTTTAATCGTTGCTTGCATCACCGGAGAGAAACGAGCGATCGCGCCACATCGCAGATAATCGCCGTAGCTGAAGCCACCCGGAATCACTACCACATCGAGATCGGAAATATCCGTGTCTTCATGCCAAACCATCCGCGTCGGCTGATGTAGCAAATCGCGAGTCACATAAGCGACATCGCGATCGCAATTAGAACCCGGAAACACAACAACCCCAAATTTCATATTGCTAATCGCTAATGGAAGATTGGCTAAACAGAAGTCATCAGTAGCAATCGGTTCTTCACAAATGAGCGAGCGCTACTAACTATTAACTACCTAGCCCCTATTATCCTAAAAGAATATCTCCGTCTCTATCTGACCGGACATCTCCGTTAGGTCAAATCGATAATTTTCTGTTACCGGATTCGTCAACAACTGATCGCACATCCGATCCAATTGATGCCGCGCCTCATCCTCACTCTCTGCCATCAGAGTCAGCTCAATGTACTTTCCGATTCGCACCTGATCGACATTGTCATATCCCATATGCTCTAATCCAGACTGTACCGCCGTGCCTGCTGGGTCTAAAACCGAAGGGCGTAGAGTCACGTAGATTTTCGCTTGGTATTTCCGATTCATAGACATCCTTATAAATTATTCCCTTAGATAGGTGATATTTGTTTTATTCTAAGGGGGGAAGGGTGTGAGCTGCGTGAAGTTCTCACGATTTAAGGTGGAAAGAGATAAAGATATCAGCAACAACCTGAAACATATTAAGGATATCTAGAAAACTGAAAACCATGAAAGCCCAACGCACCCGCAGTCAAGAGCGTATTCTGAATCTGCTCAAGACGCTGAACCGAGCTGTCTCAGCTCAAGATATTTATGTAGAACTTCGCAATCGTAGCCAAAGCATGGGACTAGCAACCGTCTATCGTTCCCTAGAAGCCTTAAAACTGGACGGCGTCGTGCAGGTACGGACGTTGGCAAGTGGCGAATCCCTTTACAGTTCCGTGCAACAAGACAAGCACCACCTGACTTGTTTGCAGTGCGGAGACTCGATTCCCATCAATCAATGTCCAGTCCATGAGCTGGAGACCCAGCTGCAACAATCGCACTCGTTTAAAATTTTCTACCATACTCTGGAGTTTTTTGGACTGTGCGATCGCTGCTGTGTCGCTCAAGTTGCCAGCGATGCCCTGGATTAACTGTCCTCGCCTAAATCTAAAAATTGAGCTTGGTTCGTGTCTCCAACAATCGAGCGGATGCCTTCCAACGTTGCTGGAATGGTGCGCGGGTCCATAAACATCACCTTGCTGCTGCCGCTCTTGCCAATCGCCATCCCCATTTCCAGATAATTCTGAGCCAGTAGGTACTGGAGAGCTTCCTGAGCATTAGGGTCGGTTTTGAGCGTTTTGGAAATCACTTGCAGCGCTTCAGCAGTAGCCTGGGCCTTGAGAACTTGCTGCTGCCGTTCCGCCTGCGCTTTCAGAACAATCGTCTTTTGTTGCCCTTCCGCCTCTAGAATCGCGGATTTTTGACGAGCTTCTGCTTCCAAAACTTGCGCCTCAGCCTTCCCTTTAGCCGAATTCACGGCTGACTCGCGTTCGCCCTCAGAGGTGAGAATTGCCGCCCGCTTGCGACGTTCCGCCGACATCTGCAATTCCATCGATTCTTGCACAGCCTTGGAGGGAACGATATCTCGCAGTTCTACCCGCGTCACCTTCACTCCCCAAGGATCGGTAGATTCGTCCAGTTCTCTGAGCAAAAGTTCGTTAATTTGAGTCCGGGCAGTAAAGGTTTCATCCAGTTCCAGCTTGCCCATTTCCGAGCGAATCTGCGTCAGCACCAAATTCACCATTGCTGACTGGAGATTTTCCACTTTGTAGTAGGCTTTCTCCAAATCCAGAATCCGCCAATACACAACAGCATCAGCGGTAATCGAAACGTTGTCGCGGGTAATACATTGTTGGGGGGGAATATCGAGAACTCTTTCCCGAACAGTTGCTTGGTAAGCGACTCTTTCGTAAACCGGGATCACGAAATTCAGACCGGGTTTGAGTTTTTTGCCGCTATATTTACCTAAAGTTTCGACTAAAGCTTCGTTTCCTTGAGTAACCACCTTGACGCCTGAGAGGGCAGATCCGCCTAAAACTAAAGCGATTAGTAACCCAAAAAATCCTTCCATTGTGAACCTCGTTTTTACAATATCGCAGATTGATAAACCCTAGAATTAGGATTTCAATAGGTGTTCTGGCAGCACGATGAGAGTTGTGCCTTCCCGCCTGACGACGTATACTCTTTGGTTGGGCGCGATCGCTAGTTTCTCATCTTCACACCGTGCCTTCCAAGAATTTCCTTCGTAGAGTACTCGCCCCATCTCTCCTGGCAAAATCTCTGTTAAAGTCTGACCCTCGGTTGCATCTTCAATCGAAGACACCTTTCGCCTCGGTATCAAGCGATGGCTGAGGTAAATCAAAGCAAGGGAAAACACTATCCAAAGCACCACCTGTAAAGCCGTCGGCACTGGGAGCAGCATGACTAACAGTGCCACCACGAAGGCGCTGATTCCCATCATGAAAGCGGTAAAAGCTGTTGGGACAACTAGCTCTACTGAGCAAAGGATCGCTCCTACCAGTAACCACAACAAAGTTGGGCTGAATCCCAAAGGCTGGATCGACATCTGGATGAGAAAAGGAGAATCAAACAACCCTGCTAGAAACCAAATCGTCATAAAACTCAATCCCTTCTTGATATCCCGGTAAGGATAGTTATCAAGGTAAGATGAACTATTCCAATGAAAGCCAGTTAGGATTGGGAAGGCATCTTGCCTGTTTGTTTACTACAACATTTCATCTATAAATTTCCCAGAACCCAGTGGAATTTTTCCTTAAGAATCTCTTGGAAGCTTTTTTATAAAAATTTCGGTTTATGAACAGTTCCCAGTTGAAGAGCGATCGCTATCTTTGGGCAACTGGCTCAGTTGCTGCAACGATCCCGGTCGGAGAATTGGTGCAAGACAGATATCAAGTTGTTGCACCTCAGATTTGGCTTGATACTCAACCAACACTGCCGCCTCAGATCCCCGAACAGTTCCCGGATAATCTTTACCCTTACCTACGCTTGTCTCCCCAGCGGTTTCATCTCCCCGAAGTTTATGGATATGCAGCGGTAGGAAATCCTCCCTCCCAGGCTGAGATTCTGTTGCTGGAAAATGTCCCGATGGATGCTACAGGCAAGCTATTTCCTTCCATTTTAGATGTTTTGCCCCAAGCATCGGCAGTCCGCCAGATTTACTGGCTGTGGCAAATTCTGGAACTTTGGACGCCACTGGCGGAACTGGGGGTAGCTTCTAGCCTTTTAGCTGCGGACAATCTCCGAGTAGAAGGGTGGCGGCTACGGCTGTTGGAACTTTACGCCGATCCCGTCAGCGAACCCGATATTGAAGTTGCTCATACAAGCAACGGGAATGGCGTCTCCGACCGCAGGCAAGGCGGAGGAAGTCGGCAAGAGGAGAAAAAATTTCTGCCGCTCACATTGAGCCTTGAGCCTTTTGCTTCTCACGCCTTAGCGGAACCGACCGGGGAACAAATGGTCGCGGGGTTTGAGCCAAGTTTCCGGGATCTGGGTCTGGTTATCGCGAGTTGGTGCCGATTAATCCAGGCATCAGCGGTGACGCCACTTTTAGAAATTTGCGAACTGATGCAAGCCAAAGATGTGACCGAAAACGCGATCGCTGAACGGCTAAATCAGCTATTACTGGAGCAGGCAGCGGAACTCCCCTTGCGCTTGCGGGTTGCCGGTGCCACTGATACGGGTCCCCAACACGACCACAACGAAGATAGCTGCTATCCCACCGCCCGGGATTTACTAGCCGCAGACTTCACCCAAACAACTGACCCACTGATTCCCCACTTGAGCATCGTTTGCGACGGGATTGGCGGTCATGAAGGTGGAGAAGTTGCCAGCCAGCTAGCAGTACAATCCCTGAAACTGCAAGTGCGGGCGCTTTTGGCGGAAGTGGCAGAGCAAACGGAAATCGTGCCGCCAGACCTGGTGAAAGAGCAACTTGCAGCAAGTATCCGGGTAGTCAATAACCTTATTTGTGCCCGCAATGACGAACAAGGACGAGAGTCCAGACGACGGATGGGAACGACGCTGGTGATGGCTCTCCAGCTGCCCCAGAAGGTGGCGACGGCTAACTCTGGTTTAGGGAATGCCCACGAACTCTATATCGCCCATGTTGGAGATAGCCGCGCCTACTGGATTACCCCCCATTCCTGCCAGCTGCTGACAGTAGACGATGACGTTGCTGCTAGGGAAGTGCGAATGGGGCGCAGTCTCTACCGCGAGGCATTACAGCGCCCCGATGCCGGGGCGCTCACCCAAGCGCTAGGCACGAGGGATGCCGAGTTTCTTCGTCCGAATGTGCAACGCTTCATTGTGGAAGAAGACGGACTGCTGCTGCTGTGTTCTGATGGTCTGAGCGACAATAACTGGGTTGAGCGTTCTTGGGCAGATTATGTAGAGCCGGTGCTTCAGGCTAAAATCCCCCTGGAGGCGGCAGTCCAGTCCTGGATTGACTTAGCGAATCAGAAGAACGGTCACGATAATACTTCAGTTGTGATTACTTACTGCCGCATTTCCCCAGAGTATCCGGTGCTACTGAATTTTGGCGAGATCGAGAATCTCAGCTTGATGCCAAGACCCAGCCTGCAACCCGAAGCTGAAGACGTGAAGTATGTGGAAGCGGTGCCGGTTCAGATCGTTCCGGCAAAGCCAAATCAACTGCGCCGAGGGAAAGGGTTGGTCGTGGCAGTAGGAGTCTTGTTGCTGCTGATGGGGGGTAGTGCGGCTGGGTTATATGCCTGGTGGAAATACAATCCTCAAGGATTCCAGCAAATGCGCGATCGCTTATTCAACCCCACATCATTGCCCGTTCCAGTCCCCGAAGCTCCATCTCCCGCGTCGACTGTGCCACCATCACCGCTGAACTCTCCATCTCCATCCACACAAGTGCCGCCCCCTCCCGAAAATTCAGCGTCGCCAGTTCCGTCAGTACCCCCTCCAAGTCCATAAAGAGGAAGTTACCGTCCTGTGCAAGAATATTAAGGTTGTTTAAAATAGCACAATGCTTGGGTACTGGTAAGAGCCAAGCGTCTTGATAGGCAATGCTCCCAGCTCACGCTTGGTGGAAGCAGTTATTCCTCAAAAGAAGGCTGCACCAGTTTGACTCAGATACCCAACCGGAGATCAAGAAATGAAAGTAGGCGATCGCGTCCGCGTTATCAAATCTGTGATTGTTTACCACCATCCTGAAAATAAGGGTAAGCCTTTTGATGTCAAGGATCGGGAAGGAGAAGTGGTCGCAATCGTTCACGAATGGCAAGGCAGACCCGTCAGCGCCAACCTTCCAGTTTTTGTCCAGTTTGACAAAAAATTTAAAGGTCACTTCCGCGAGGATGAGCTAGAAACTCTAAATTAGGCTGATGGTCAATGGCTCATATTCGCGATTAGCCATGAGCCATTGACCATGAACCATTGACCATCAGCCATTGACTATCATTGCCTACCGCGATTAAACCAGCCGAATATATTGATGTCACCCCGCATTCTCTGCAACTCTTGCCGGTTAGCTTCCGCTGTCATTTGATACCACTGACAGTAACGCTCAAGTTCCTTTCGGTACTCGGCTTCCCGGTAAAAGTCATGAGTCATTTGGTAGGTGGCAAAGATGTCCGCTACGGGTGGAGGTGCTGGAATAAAGTGTGGGAATTCTTTTGGCATTTTTGAAGGTTGGAAGGTTGAAGGTAGGAAAAATAATCGCTTCAAACTACTGTCTAAACTTTTTAAAGCCAGCCTTTAAGGCGATAGATCCCTGTTCCAATGTATTCTTTTAACGCTCTGGTTGACCTGTGTAACCGCTCGGCATCTGGTAAAGCATTCAGGATTCGAGCTTGCAGGCTCCTGTTGGATTCGAGAAGGTCTGCTTCTGTCACCAAAAAGTCGGTGGGGGCAGGGATCGCTTGAATTCCCTGACGCTTGAAAATCAAGAGCGATCGCGGCATATGCATTGCCGAAGTAACTAATAATACGCGGCGAATCCCTTGCTTTTCTAAAATTTGCCGCACATTCACCGCATTTTCATAAGTGTTCAAAGAGCTAGGATCTTGAAGAATGGCAGATTTAGGGACGCCTAATGTTTCTAAAATTACAGCCATATCCCCAGATTCGGGTGCCCCACTGCCCCGCCAGTCGATACGTCCGCCGCTAGCAATCACGAGAGGAGCTTTGCCTTCGCGGTATAACTGGGCACCATAGAAGACGCGATCGCCTTCTTCGCTCAAATCTACACTCGGTCGCGGCGGCGAAGCCGATTTCGTGGCACCGCCCAAGATAACAATCGCCTCAGCAGTTGGGAGTTCTGCCGGTGGGAGATTTTGCCATTCTAGCGATCGCAATAACGAGTTCTCCACCCAGCCATTACTGCCCGCCAGCAAGGCAATCAATGCTAGAACAATCGGCACCCCTGCCCAACGAGGGCGTTTCCACAGCAATACCAGCGCCACAATCATCAGCACGCAGGCAAGACCCAAAGGATAGATAAATAGCGGTAGCAGTTTTGAGAGAAATAAAAACATAGAACAAGGTAATTAGTAATTGCTATACCATTTCACCTTAAAGCCGCTAAAAATCAATGCCTAGGCGTGTCTACGGACAAGACTTGTACAAGCCAAAATCTAAAATCCAAAATCTAAAAGCGGATAACTTCCTGTCTCCCCTTTTGCGCCTCTACTTTGCATCCCTAGCAGGATTATTCTTCCTGATTATCTTCTGTGTTGTCTTCCTGGTTATCTTCTGTGTTGTAGGCTGTAGTGTTTTGTTGGTTATTTCCTTGGCTGCCCCGGTCGCGACGACCACTTAAGCTACGATATTGTTTTTTGGGTTTACCATAGCGTTTTCTGCTTGCCGAATTATTCCGATTCCGCCCATTGGAACCTTCTTTCTTCTCCTCTGAGCGTAGCTGTCGGGGTTCATCTTTGGCTTTTGACCAGGCAACCACCCATGCCCCCGCGAAACCCCCAACCGCCCCCAGAAAGATGCTCAAGGGAACCCGATACCCCAGCATTACAAAGCCAATCAGAAAAAACAACCAGTACTTCAACCCAGCGGAGAACCCATTGGAGAGTCCTAGGGATCTGAACCCAGTGCCTTTGTTCGTCATAAGTGTCTGGTTAATCGAAGAGTGGCTAATCGAAATGTGGTTGAATCCTTCAATTAGCCACTTTTCAATTAGCTATTTAATTGTGACTCCCAATCTTGAGTCGTGTCTAAAGTTTTCACATAAGCTTGTTCCGATTGGCTAAAAGGTTCAGCAGCGGCTTGTTGCTTCGCCAATAGGTCAACGGTAGCATCAGAGATATCACCAGTACGGGAGGAGAGACGCTCCTGGCAAACTTCCATCGGTGCCGTGCAGTGGAGGATTTGCAAAGGGATTTGGTGAGCTGTGGCTTGCGCGATCGCATCTTCTCTCAACTTCTGCCGGTCGTACTTCGCATCCAAAATCACCGACCAACCCTGGCTTGTCAGCATTATCCCCAATTCCAACAACCGGCTGTAAGTCTTCTGAGTCATCTCATCGGAATAAAGGTCTGCCCCCCCTGGTTGTTCCAAGGGAACGCCGCCTAAATGTTTCCGCAGCGCATCCGAACGGATGTGAATTGCCCCCAAGCGCCGCGCCTGGAGTCGCGCTACCGTACTCTTCCCAGAACCCGATAGACCCGACATCAAAAACAGCTTTCCTTGGCGCGAGGAGCCACTGACAGCGGCATACGCCGGAGACGGCGAGGAGCCACTAATAGTGGCATACGCCGGGGACGGCGATCGCGTGTATTCCCACGCTAGTTGGTAATATTGGGCAGCAGTGGCGGCGGCTTTTTCCTTATCCGCTGCGGGAACAGCCGGATCGTCCAACAAGAAAGAAGTCACCTTCGCTCGTACATAAGCTTGACGGCTCAAGTACAACGGCAACACCTGCAACCCCTCCCAATCTCCCATCTGCTCGACATAAGTATTCAAATAGGCATTGCCAAGGTCTGGACGCGATCGCGCATCCATATCCATCACTGCATAGGCAATGTCGAACATGACATCGACAAAGCGAAACGGCTCGTTAAATTCAATGCAATCAAATAGCAGAATCTTGTCTTGCCAGAGGCAAATATTTCTCAGATGCAAATCCCCGTGGCATTCCCGAATCCAATTATTTTGAATTCTGCTTTTAAATAACTTCTCTCTATCAGCAAAGAAAGAGTCTGTATACTGCCTGGTTTCCTCGTAATGTTCCTGAGTTTGCGGTCCACCAATATAATTTTCAGTTTGCCGATAATTTTCATCAATGGCATCCCGAATTTGAGCCACTTCACCAAATTTACGAATATAGTCATCTGTGTGGGCTTTTTCATGGAATTTGGCAACAACCCGTCCCAAATCCTCCATGAGTTTTTCCGTCAGCAAGTCTTGCTCAAACAGATTGCTGAATAAGCCATCTTGGGGAAACTGACGCATTTTCAGCACATATTCCACCGGCTCACCCGTGCCATTTAGATGAAATTGATCGCCTATCTGAGTAATCGGCAAAATTTCTAAATAAATTTCCGATGCACCGCGCTGATTCAGCCGGATCTCTTCATTACAAAAATGCTGCCTTAGCTCTAACGTTGAATAGTTTAAAAAGCCAAAATTCATCGGCTTTTTAACTTTATAAACCAAATCACCCGTCAACAACACATAAGAAACGTGTGTCTGAATCAGCTCAATGGGTTGCGTCACCGGATGAGGATAAAAACTGGGCTGCAACATCTGCTGAATTAAAGGAGGAAAAGAAGCTTCTGTCATATTTTTTGCGTTTGCGTTCTATTTCTTTGCATTCTATAGGGCTGACGCGCATCCCTCTGGCGCATTCGCGTTCGCAAAGCGGCGCGGATGCGTCTTTGTGGTTAAAAAAAAGCCAGGGGCTTAACCCCTGGTCTTCAAGGCAATGAGAAACAAACTGGCGAAAAGCCATTGCCTCATGCTTCGGATTCAGTTTCCGACTCCTCAGTTTCTTCAGCTTCAACCTCGACGCGAGGCTGGAGGACACTTACAGTCACTTGATCTGGCTCACCAAGGGCTGTTACTCCTTGCGGCAAAACGAGTTCGCCGAGATGCAGTTTATCTCCAATGTGCAAATTAGAGACATCTATCTCAATGGATTCTGGGATGCTTTCAGGCGCACACCGCACCTGAAGTTCAGTGAGTACGGGGTCTAATACGCCGCCCTCTTGTTTAACACCATAGGCTTCTCCCACATAATGCAGGGGAACTTGCACATCAAGGTCGCCATGAGCCGCGACTGCAAAAAAGCTGAGGTGATACAGGGAGGTTCTTTTCCAAGGATGCGTCTGTACTTCTTTGAGCAGTGTTTTACCACTCCAAGAAATGTCAGGAATGTTGAGCTGAATCAAGGTGTTATTAACGGAGGCACCTTTGAGTAAAGTTTCAGCTTTTTTGGCTTCCAAAGTCAGCTCAACGGATTCAGTTCCTTTGTGCCCGTATAAAACGGCTGGAACTAATCCACTGCGACGAAGGGCATTCGGCTTGCTCCCTTCAGGGCGCTTTTGACATTCAACTGTATGATCCATCTTCGTTGTTTGTGAGTTGCTAATAGTGAGAAGGTGGTAGATAGAGAGTTTTGAGTTTTGAGTTTTGAATTTTGCGTAAAAAATACTCAATTCAACATTCAATACTCAACACTTTCCAATTACCGATGTGATGTTACCGGCGTAAGGTGGGAGATAGAGAGTTTTGAGTTTTGAATTTTGAGTAAAAAATACTCAATCCAACACTCAACACTTTCCGATTACCGATGTGATGTTACCGGCGTGCCGTTGGCGTGCAATAGCGCCCGCTTGGGACCGTGGATCGGATCTTCTACTATAATCGTTTGATCGCGGCTGGCACCGAGGGAGACGATTGCAATTGGGACATCCATCAACTCTGCCAGGAACTTGAGATAATCCAACGCCTGCTGGGGTAAGTCTTCCAGGGTACGACAGTCAGCAGTGGATTGTTTCCATCCGGGCAGAGTTTTGTAGATCGGCTGACAGCGGGAGAATTGCCGAGAGTTCGTGGGGAAATCTTGGGTGCGATCGCCATCAATTTCGTAGGCGACGCAGACGTTAATTTCCTCTAGTTCGTCGAGAACATCTAGTTTGGTGATCGCGAGACAATCGAGACCGTTAATCCGCACAGCATAACGACCGATTACTGCATCAAACCAGCCACAGCGGCGCTTGCGCCCTGTCGTGGTGCCAAATTCCGCCCCGCGATCGCACAACATTTCTCCGACGCTGCCATTCTGTTCGGTGGGAAACGGCCCTTCTCCTACCCGCGTCGTGTATGCTTTGGCTACTCCAATCACGCGGTCGATCATCGTTGGCCCTACCCCAGCACCCACGCAAGCTCCCCCAGCGACTGGGTTTGAGGAGGTAACATAAGGATAGGTTCCGTGATCCAAGTCTAAGAGCGTTCCTTGGGCACCCTCAAACAAAACATTGCGTCGTCGCCCAATCGCGTCGTAAATCTTTAAGGAACTGTCCACGATGTGCGGACGCAAACGCTCGGCGTACCCCAGGTACTGCTCGATCACGCTTTCTGCATCCAAGGGCGGTAAGTTGTAAAGCTTTTCTAAAATGACGTTTTTATAATCGATCGTCCATCGCACCTGTTCGCGCAACCCCTCGGTATCCATCAAGTCTAAGACCCGAATCCCAGTTCGCTCCGACTTATCTGCATAAGTAGGGCCAATACCGCGTCCGGTCGTACCGATTTTATAGCTACCGCGTCGCTCCTCGGATGCCTGGTCAATTAACCTGTGATAAGGCATTGTGACGTGGGCATTCTGAGAGATCAGTAGATTGCGGGTGGATATCTTCAGAGCTTCTAATTGATCCAGCTCTTCAATCAGAACCTGCGGATCGATAACCGTTCCACAACCAATAATGCACTCGGTGTCAGGATATAAAATTCCAGACGGAATCAGGTGCAGTTTAAAGGTCTGCTCCTCCACCACAACGGTGTGCCCAGCATTGACACCCCCTTGGTAACGTACTACGACATCCGCTGATTTGCTAAGTAAATCAGTTATCTTACCTTTGCCTTCATCGCCCCACTGGGCACCGATCACAACTACGTTAGCCAAGGGTTTATTAAAAGAGCTAGAGTTTTCACAAATTACAATTATTAACAGATGGTGCTACCGCTGTCAACTTCAGGTTAACAATTCGCAGCTTCACATCTATAAAGGGGCGCACCACGCACCCCTAGCAACGAACAAGATAACAACTCCACAACTACTGGCAAGAGGTTCCTGTGTCTTTATATGCTGAATTACATCGCCATCTTGGCGGTTCTGTTGTGCCTCGTATTCTTTGGCGGTATTTCCATCGCAGCGATTCTGAACTGGCTCAACGATTTCCGAACTATCCAGAGTTTGAAGAATTTTATACACGACCCCGCAATACGCTAGATGAGTATTTAGAATTACATACGCTGGTGGAAAGTACGCAAACGGCAGAAACTTTGCCCTACTTCATCTATCGGCTGATTCGGGGTGCTTATATCTTTGAGAATTTGGCTTATTTGGAGTTGCGATATACACCGTATCTGCGAACGTCTGAGCATTTAAGCCAATCAGAACGAATTGACCAAATGGCGACAATTGTGGATATTGTCGGTAACGCTAGCCGGGTGCCTGAGTATCCGATTGTTACTAGCCAAATTCTGTGTATGCACTCGCGGCTACCTTATGAGGTAAACCGGGCGATTGTTGATTTGGCAGCACAGAAAAAAGAGTATGTCTGCGCCGTGGACATGGCGGGAGGAGATGCCCAAATTTCCGAGCGTCTAGATGAGTTTGTCCAATTGTACAAAGATGCGCGATCGCTCGGCGTCAAAACTACAGGTCATCTCTACGAAACGCCTTCTGGCTGTTATCCGGAACTGCTGCCCTATCTGATGCGAATCGGTCATGGCATCCAGATTCCCCTCCTATACCCAGAATTATTGCCACAATTGGCTCAACAAAATCAGTGTTTGGAAGTATGCCCCACCACGTACCTAAAAACAGGCACGCTGGAAGATATGCGTCAACTCAAACGGGTATTTGACCGCTGTTTTGAAGCGGGTGTAGATATTGCCATCTGCACCGATAATGCTGGGTTACATAATGTACGTCTGCCCTTTGAATATGAAAATCTGCTGACACTGGACATTATTGATTTTGAACAGTTGCAAGCTTGTCAGGAGGCAGCTTTCCGCCATGCCTTTGCTTGGCCTTACAGCCAGCGTCCGGCGTCGCTTTTGACAGGATTGCTGCACCCAGAATCTCCGAATATTTTAGCAGTGACTAGTTAGAACCTTCTCCGAGTAATCGCTAACGATTTTCAGTCGAACCAAATACGGCACAATAATCTAATCTAGCCTTCTTCCCGATGCTGATTTCTCTCGGCAAGTCTTCCAAACACTTATCTTCAAATAGCCAAAATCGAGTTGTCAGAAATCAGTCAATTCCAGACTTGCGAGTTGGATAAATAAATGAGTGTTTTAGCTGGCGATGAGCGATCGCGCTGTGTCAGCATCAACAGGCTTAGAGAAGAAATATCCTTGCGCGTATTCGCATTGCAGCGATCGCAGTTGAGCAAGTTGCTCTACGGTTTCCACACCCTCTGCGATCGCATTCATTCCCAAATTGTGAGCCAGCATCACGATTGTCCGAACAATCTCTAAGCTTTCATTATCCACTGCCATCTGACTGACGAAGGAGCGGTCAATTTTTAGCTTATCGATGGGGAAACGACGCAAGTAACTTAAGGATGAATAACCCGTCCCGAAGTCATCCATATACAACTGAACGCCCAGCTTTCTTAGTCGCCAAAGCATCGCCGATGCGGATTCCACATTTTCCATAATCGCGCTTTCGGTAATCTCTAGCTTTAAACTGCTAGCATCCACTCCTGTTTCCGCAAAAATCTCAGCGATACGTTCCACTAAATCGGGCTGAGAAAACTGTTTACCCGAAAGATTCACGCTAATACTCAAAGGAATGGAACTCGGAAATTGCGTCTGCCATTCGTGCAATTTGGCACAAGCTTCGCGCAGTACCCACCAGCCAATCCGAGTAATTAATCCGGTTTCTTCTGCAACCGGAATAAACTCTCCTGGAGAAACAAAACCTCGTTCTGGATGTTGCCAACGTAACAGCGCTTCAAAACTAACAATCTGATTCGTTTTTAGACAGACAATCGGTTGATAGTGAAGTAAAAACTCCCCCCGTTCAATTGCTCGTTGCAAATCGGTTTCTAACTGAAGCAGAGCTACTGCACGGGCGTGCATATTTTTATCAAAGACCTCATAACGAGCTTTCCCCAGCGCCTTTGCTCGATACATGGCAATATCGGCATCGCGCAGGAGATCCTCTGGGTGGTCATAACCCCCATAGTCAGAGCCAGAAGATCCCGCCCCTACAGCAATGCCAATACTGGCGGTGGAAAAGACTTCATGCCCGTCTAAATTTAACGGCAAGGTCAGTTCTTGATGGATGCGATCGGCAACATGGGTAGCATCACCGATGCCATTGATATTTTCCAGCAAAATTGCAAATTCATCTCCACCCAGACGCGCTACCGTATCGCCGTGGCGAAGGCTTTTTTCTAAGCGTTTAGCGATCGCAATCAGCATTTGGTCGCCGACAATATGCCCAAGACTGTCATTGACATTTTTAAATCGGTCAAGATCCAAAAACAGGACAGCAAATAAATAATTCTCAGAATGCTTAGCCCGCTCAAGCGCCCGATGCAAGCGCTCCATGAACAAAGCTCGGTTGGGCAAATCGGTGAGAACATCATAAAACGCATTGTGCAGCAGTTGATCTTCCGCTTGCTTGCGCTCTGTAATATCCATTTGAATGCCGACAAAATGAGTAACAATGCCCTCGCTGTTGTAAATCGGCGAGACATTTAACTCATTCCAAAAATGGGTGCCATCTTTACGGTAGTTGCGTAAAATAACACTCGAAGTTTTTCCCAACCGCAGCGCCGCCCGCAGTTCCTGTAACGCCGGTTGATTGGTGTCCTCTCCTTGCAGAAAACGGCAATTTCGTCCGGTGACTTCCGCCGCTGTGTAACCCGTGATCCGCTCAAAAGCCGGATTCACGTAGATAACAGGTAAATCGGGCAGTCTGGCGTCAACGATAACAATCCCATTACTACTAGCAGCGATCGCGCGATCGCGCAATCGGGAAGTCTCCTCGACTCGTTGACGTTCTGTCACATCCCGAATCACCAACACCCAATTGCTTGTTCCTAAACCCGCCTTGGCAATCAATGGTTGAGCAACGACTTCAAAAACCTGGCGCTGTGCCCCCTCCAGCACAACCTCATGGCAAAACTTCCCCTCGCTGGGTGCTTGTAGCAGTACCTCCAAAGACTGCTCTCCTAAAGAAGTCACAAGATTGTCAGGAGTAGCACTCTGGTTTTGCAGGAGTGCCAGATATTTCCAAGCCGCCTGGTTCGCCAAAACAACCCGCTGATTGGCATCCAGGAGTAGCACGCCCTCCGGCAAATTTTCGACCAAGCTCTCTAAATGTTGTTGTTCGACAGCTAGCAGCGATCGCAACCGCTGCATTGAGACCGAAGCCTGATTTGCCACCGTATACAACAATCGTACCTGCTCTTCCGTAAAAGCTCCTTCTGCTTGAGCTGCTACAAATAGCAGCCCCACCACTTGGTTGCCTTCAGCATTGATAATCGGAACTTGGAAAGACGAACCCAAACTGCGAATTGGCGATCGCGTTTCATCAAACCCCTGTGACTCTAAGGTTGTAATCGGACATTGCTCCGCCTCTAATGGGGTATTTTTCCCCCTCATCCGAATAAAAGTTTTGAGCAGCCGCTGTTGAATTTCCTCCTGAACTTCCGGCGTGAGAGTGCAATTCGGTTGGATGAAAACATGGCACAAGTCCTCAGTCATCAAGATGCTAGCTGAGACATCATGGGGCACAGCACGATACAAGTGTGCCAACATCAGTCGCACCAATTCTTCGTAGTTTAAGGTGTAACCCAGTTGCCAAAAAAGCTCGTACAGCATCTCCAAAGTGCGGAAGCGCATCTGACTCGCCTCCAACTCCCGTGTCTGCTGTTCCAAAGCACTGACCAAACGCTGTCGCTCCATCATGGACTCTATATACTTCAACTCGAAGCCATCCACGGGTTGCAGAACCCGATAATCCTGAATTTCTAATTGTTCTATCTTTAGGAGGAGGTCTTCCTCATCGATTTTTTTCAACATAGTACGAGGATTTTTATAATTCCAGCAAAAATTTATAAGGTGGGGAACGGAGCTACAAGCAGTTGGCGCTAAGGCAAGTAAAAAACAGCGTCAAGGTCGCTCTTCACTAATGCCCACAAAGCGATCGCCAGTCCGCAAACGTACTACAAATCATGGCTAGCAATAGATGCAGCCAAAAATCCCAGAATTTGGCTGACACCCTTGGCGTTGTCTTTACGGAATAACTCCCTGTATTGCTATATTTATCCTGATAGATACTCCCTTAGCGATTTCCGAGAGAGTTTACAAAGGCTTTTTATTGGTTTTGTCGCAGAAAAAACTGACCCTGGTCAACTTGTCTAATGATATTGTTCCCTGTTTTGTAGTATTCGTCGATACACTACGTCAAGAATGGGGGGTTCTACCCATACCGAGTTGATTGAGTTGGTGGACTGGTATACGGCTTCCCAGCCCTCTTTCTCGTTACCCGGAAAAAGGCGCTCTTACTGAAAGCCACCCGATATAAATTTAAATTTCTCCGTAGAATCCTTCTTGGACGCTAACGCCCTTGCCTTGGCGAATCGTGTAGGGATAGGGGCGGGTGTCAGCGTGAGTTCCTCTAGATTTACGGGCTTGAAGTACCCGAAAACCTTGCCCCGACTGCCCCATCTCACCCCAGTTCGGAACGTACACATCCAGAACAACATCGTAACTATTGAGCAGGCTGTAAAGAATGCTCTCATTGAGTGTTTTGGGGAGAATCGTATCAAATAATGCCACATCCAGTTGCCGCAGCAGACGGTTCTTGCGTTCGATGAAGGTGATGAACTCATCCGGAGCATACTGGACAGCAAGCGGGGTGAGAGAATCTGTAATCAACCGACAGGGTTTGGGCATTGCCCGTAGGTGACGCTCGATATCGTAGAGAAAGCGTTCCATATCAGTCAGGTCAATATATTCTTCCCTAGAGAAAGGATGAGTATCTAAAATACGCAGGTGTTGCGATCGCAAATAGGACTCGATCTCAACTCCGAACACTTCCATTTGTTGGCGTAGCAAGTAGCTAGGAGCCTCTGTAGCAATAAAAAGAGCGCTTTCCCCTCGTTGCAATCCCTCAATGGCAAACTGCTGGGCGAGCGTCGTCTTACCGACTCCCTGTTCGCCCCGCACCAACCAAGCAGAACCGTAGAAAACTCCTTCCCGCGCGATCGCGTTTAACGGGGAGAAAGCCAGCAGTGGCGGTGTCTTCATTCTGCTAGTTTTTTGCTCAGTCGGTGCCAGATATAACACCTCGATGCCCTGATGACCGATTTCCATACGGTGGCGACCCGGTACATGGTCAGCGGTTCGCATTTTGTAAACTTCAATGTAGCGTCTGCGCTGAAGACCATTTACGTCTGTGGAAAGGACAATCGTGCCATCCACCACAGTTTCTTCCACCCCAAAGCGAGAAAGGCGGTTCACTTCGCCTGCGGGAATGTTGGAGATGAAGAAACCCACCGCACCAACCCGCTGCACCAGCGTAGACAATTGGAATGTTTTTTCCCGTTGCACTGCCAAATCTTTCACTTTGTGCAGGAAAACAGAAAAGGAATCGATGACAAAGCGCGAAGGCTGGAAACTTGCAATTTCCTGCGCCATGCGCTCTAAGTGTTCCTCGACTCGAATCTCTGTTTGGGGAATAAAAATGATGCGTAATAAGCCTTTTGCTTCCAAATCTTGAGGGTTCCAGCCGAAACCCTCTGCCATCCGAAATAAGCGATCGCGCGTTTCCTCAAAAGAAAACAGCAGTCCCTTCTCTCCCTGATGAGCGCCATTCACGAGAAACTGCATGGCAAGCGTCGTCTTACCCGTTCCAGAGACACCGGAAAGGAGGATAGAGCGCCCTCGCGGAATGCCACCCCGAAGAATGTCGTCTAGTCCCTTAATCCCTGTAGATACCGACTCACTCTCCCTCTCCAAACTTGTCTCCCGACGTTTGAGGGTGAGCATCGAACCCAAAACCTGCACCCCCCCATCTGTGAGCGCAAACGGGTAAGGCACCATCTCTGTCGCTCGACCGCGCATTTTGTATACCTGAAGAAAACGCTGCTGTTCGCCTTCCTGGAGCGCAATGTTTAGATAAATAATGCCATCAGCTACTGCAAATTCTGCCCCTTCACCAATATCCGAGCGGTCATATTCCCCTAATAAAAAGGCGGTACACCGCGCACTCGCTAGACGAACGGAGAGGTCATAACAGAAGCGACGAAAATCGCTAACTTCATTCGACAAATCGCGGATGGCTTTAAAGGAATCAATCGCCAGAATCTCCGGCTGGTGTTTTTCTACGCTGGTAAGGATATAGTCGGCTAATTCGGGCAAGGAATGCTCGCGGATGAAAGGCCCGATATCCTGATACAGTACCTGCTCCCCGAACACTTCTGCATCAAAGAAGCTGAAGCACTGCATATAGCGCACCACCTTCAACGTTGGCTCAGAAAGGGTCGTGAGGTAGAGAACTTTGGCAGTGCTGTGATTTCGGATGTGGTTAAAGAGCATTTGCTGCACCAGGATTGTCTTACCCGTCCCCGGTTGTCCAGCAACAATATTTAGCGAATAAACAGGGATGCCTCCGCCCATTACAGCATCTAAGTTAGGCACACCTGTCGGTATTAGTTTGATATTGCTCATCCCTCAGCCCTTTTCCAGTTGTTGTTTTAACTGCTGCACGAGGGGTTCCACCTTCCGCAACAGGATTCCACCCGTTAAATCGATCAGTAGAGCCATTACGTTATCAGTAAAAGCCATCAGTCCGGCTCGGACTTCTGTTCGCTCCAAGGTATCTAAATTTTTCTTCAGTCGGTCGAGGTAAATTCCACCGCTATCAATCGTAATTTCTTGGCATAGCAGATGGTCTCGGCTTGCTTCCAAAAGGGCACTCCGAAAAACGGCAACCGTCGCCGTCTCGCCAATTAGACCGACGATGCGTTCCCATAGCCGCTCTAAAAGTTCGCTAAAGATTTCTAAAGTCTCTTGTTTGCCTGCTTCTAGCATCTCTGCTTGGGCTTGACGCAGTGTTGTCTTTTGGCTATCTTCATCCGTGGATTCTGTCATTTCCAACCTTCTCACGGCTCCTGTTCGCCGACGCCAGACTCTCCAGAAGACTTCTGTTAAAGTCTGTTTGACTTTGCAAAGAACCCTAGTCCGGTAGCATGTTTGTAAAATTTACCGTGCTTTTTATTACTGATTTCTACCAGAACCCTCTCTGCTAGGGTCAATTTAACGGTAATTTCTTTATTTTAGGCTCCAGATTCTATCGGAAATGGTAACTGGCAGTGGTTATGCCACTGGCTCCGCTTGGGTATAGAGAGGAAGAAACCTCCTCAATTGCCGTGAACGGTGGAATTGAGGACGGTTTTTGGTAAATCTACCCCATTGAGATGCGCTTAATTAGTGGAATTAGAGGGCTTGAATCCACTCTTTGACATCGTATTCAGTCCAGATGCCGTTTTGCCAGTAGGGGTCAGCTTCAATCAACTGGCGCACGGCGGCTTCATCTTCCGCTTCATAGATACCGAAGACTTTCGTGATGTCCTTCGTTGGCCCAATCGTCATTAGAACACCCGCTTCTTTTTGGGCAGCAAGACCGTCTAGATGCGCTTGCCGATAAGGCGATCGCTTTTCTAAAACATCCTCGCAATAGCTTCCCCACATTACATATTTAGGCATGGATAATTGCAGTAAAGTTTTGAGTTTTGAGTTTTGAGGGTTGAATCAAAATTTAACCCTCAAAACTTTATTTAACTTCTCAGATTAACGCCGAATTTCTCGACGAGAGCTTCGCGGACTTTTTGATGCACTGGCTCGACCTCTTCATCGGTAAGAGTACGATCGCTTGCTCGGTAAACTAAGCGAAACGCTAAGCTGCGCTGTCCTTCTGGGACATTTTTACCTTGATATTCATCAAACAACTCGACGGATTCTAGTAGGGATGTACCCTGATGTTTGTCCGCAACAGCAGCTTTCGCGATCGCTCGTTTCAAGTCTGAGACAGAAACCTGAATCGAGGCGAACAAAGCCAAATCCCGGCTGGATGCGGGGAAAGTAGAGTAAGGCTTGAATAAGGGTGTCCGGTTTTCCTCTGCATCCAGGTAATCCAAAACTACATCCAAATCCAGCTCGAAGACGTAGACTTCATCCGGCAAGTCCCGTTCTTGCCGGAGTTGGGGATGGAGTTGCCCAAACGTTCCCAATCGGTTTCCCTGTACCCATAAAGACGCCGTGCGTCCGGGATGCAACCGTGGGTCGCGGCGGTCTGGTTGATATTCTACTGGCAGGCTGAGTTGCTCAAATACGCTTTGCAACGCTCCTTTCGCTTCAAACCAAGTCATGGGTTGTGGCTTGCCTCCTCGCGTCCAAGTGCCTTGGGTAAAGGAGTCACCGCCTAAAATTCCAGCAACGGAATCAGCTTCGATAAGTCCGTCCTCTTCCCGCCAGAAAATCCGACCCATTTCAAAGCCGTTCAATGGCCCGTTACCTTGTTCTAAGTTGTACTCGAAGGCGTCAATCAAGCCGGAGATCAACTCAGTTCGCAAAGATGAATATTCTGCAAACATGGGATTTGCGATCGCGACTTCTGTATCGTTCTTGCTTTTCGCCACTGAGTAAGAGTAATGCATGACTTCTGTCAACCCTGCTGCCCGAAAAGCTTCCCTCATCTGGCGCATCAGCATCTGATCGACCGAAAGATACCCCGGTTCAGTCTTATCTGGTAGGGTGTCGCAGAATTTGTTATAGCCGTAGAGGCGAGCAACTTCTTCAATGAGGTCGATTTCTCGCTCCAAATCTCGGTAGCGATAGGGTGGTACTTTCACCGTCCACTTCAGGGATTCAGAAGGATGAAGCTTAGAATCTTCTTCATTCGTCCTGGTTCCGTCTTCATCCTTTTTCGTCACTTGCTGTAGCTGACACCCCAGCGCCGTTAGAATGCGCTCAACATCTTCCGCGTGAACTTCCCCTGTAGTTTCAGTGTCTCCCATCTCTACCGGGCCTAAAACGTGGTTTACCCGGTCTAGACGCAGTTCAATCGAACGACTCCAAGTTGAGGGGTCTGGTCTGGTGTCGGCAATTTCTTGTGATACGGGAGTGCCGCCTGCAAACTCCGAGAGCAGCGCGATCGCTCGCTGACAAGCAATTCCTAATTCTGCCCGATTAACGCCCCGCTCGTAGCGTCCAGAGGCTTCTGTCCTTAAATTTTGACTGCGTGCCGACCGGCGGATTGCCACCGAGTCAAACAAAGCGGCTTCTAAAATTAAATTTTCAGTCCCTTCATAGACTTCTGTGTCTTCACCGCCCATGACTCCAGCCAGTGCCACTGGCTGGTCGTTGGCAGTAATCAGCAGATTTTGAGGTTGCAAGGTGCGGGTTTGACCGTCGAGGGTTTTTAGAGATTCCCCAGTATTGGCAAAGCGAACCCCAATCTGTAGCGGTGAGGTTCCACCGGCTCCACCACTTGCCACGGATTGCAAGCGGTCGCGGTCAAAGGCGTGCAATGGCTGACCCCATTCCAGCAAAATATAGTTGGTAATATCTACCACGTTATTAATGGGTCGCACTCCAGCGGCTTGTAATCGCCCCTGCAACCATGCCGGAGAAGGCGCAATTTTGACTTTTTCGATGACCGTCCCGATGTAAGCCGGACACGCTTGACCCGAAGCAATTCGCAACTTCAGACCGCTATCCCCCTTCGGAATTGACACTTTTGGGGCTTGTGGAAGTCGCAGGGCGGCACCCGTCAGCGCTGAGACTTCTCGTGCTACGCCGACCATGCTCAAAGCATCTGCACGATTCGCAGTGGATGTCAAGTCTAAAATTACATCATCTAAGCCCAGGAGCGATCGCACATCGCTCCCCAGTTGAAGATTTTCCTGCCCAAAGATGTGAATTCCTGCCGACTCTTTTGCCAAACCTAATTCAGCTAAAGAGCAAATCATCCCCTCGGAAGGAACGCCTCGGAGTTTAGCCGGTTTAATTTTCAGGTCAACAGCAGGTAGATAAGTGCCGATGGTGGCGATAGGCACATAAATATCTGCTCTGGCATTGGATGCCCCACAGACAATATTCAAGGGAGACGTTGCTCCCACATCGACCGTACACACCCTGAGCTTATCCGCGTTCGGATGGGGTTGAATCTCTAGAACTTTCCCGACCACCACCCCATCCGCCCAAGTGCGGCGGTCTTCAATATCTTCTACTTCAAACCCAGCCATTGTTAGCGTGTGCGCCAACTCTGCCGGAGTCATCGTCAAGTCAACCAATTCTTGTAGCCAGTTCAGAGAAATACGCATTTACGCTTAAGCTTTTACTTACCTCAGCCCGATCATTTTACCGTTTTGTACAGCTGAAGCATTCCGGCGGCGAGTGAGGAAAGCCAAAGATGGCAAAGTCCGCCGATGAAGCCTTCTGGGGGGTCTTTTGGGAGGTTGAGTGCGATCGCTTCTCCGGGTAAGTTATGTTGCGATCTCCAGCACCCCTCAGCATTTTTGCCCTTTGTTATTCCAAAATTTTGCCCTCACGTCCACATAGAATGAGAGTTTTAGGGGTAACACCAGTCACATCTAGCGCTTCCAGATGTGCTATCAAAGAGATGGAAACAATTTTGGTGCTTAATCCCGATCCACTTCTTTTGTTCGCCAGTTGTTTGATTACAATTTAATACCATCTATACTGCAATGTTCGAGGGAAATCTTGGCATTTGCAGGAGTACATCATTTTTCAATTCTTTAAGCAAAGATTAATCGTCTTTAGCAACTCTTTAAAGAATTGTCCGTAAATGTACCATGCTTATTGTTTATTAATGCCTCGATAATTTAAGTTAGGGTAGCAATATCCGGTTTCAGCATCCCGGTGAGTCTGAATGAGCTACTGCCTCAATCCCGCCTGTCCAAATCCACAAAACCACGACCACGCCGAAATTTGTCGGTCCTGTGGCTCAGAACTCCTATTGCGAAAGCGCTATCGGGTCAGTCAAGCGCTGGGACAAGGAGGTTTTGGAGCGACCTTTTTAGCTGAGGATGAGTCTTTGCCTGGGGGACCGAGTTGCGTCATCAAGCAACTAAGACCAGCAACGACTGTAGCCCACGTTTTACAAATGGCACGCGAGCTATTTGAACGAGAAGCCAGAACCTTGGGAAAGATTGGCAATCATCCCCAAGTGCCACGGCTGTTGGATTACTTTGAAGACAATCAACAGTTTTATTTAGTCCAGGAGTATATCAGCGGCCTGACGCTACAGCAGGAGGTGAAAGGATCGGGCCCTTTAAGCGAAGCCGGAGTCAAGCAATTCTTAAGCGAAATCTTACCCGTCCTGCATTACATCCACAGCCAGCAGGTGATTCACCGGGACATCAAACCCGCTAACTTGATTCGCCGCGAACAAGACCGCAAACTGGTTCTGATTGACTTTGGAGCGGTGAAAAACCAAGTCAGCCCAACAACGGCAAATAGTGGCTCCGAGCAAACCGCTTTGACGGCTTATGCAATTGGGACGCCCGGATTTGCCCCGCCCGAACAGATGGCAATGCGCCCGGTTTATGCTAGCGATCTGTATGCAGTGGGGGTTACTTGCGTTTATCTGCTGACTGGAAAATCGCCAAAAGACTTAGATTACAACCCGTCAACGGGTGAAATGCTCTGGCGAAAGCAGCTTCAGATCAGCGACCATTTTGCCGATGTTCTCAAAAAATTGCTTGAGGTTTCGGTTCGTCATCGCTATCAGTCTGCTGAGGAAGTCTTGAGAGCACTTGACCTGGAACCGTACCTCGATAGCTTGGAGCAAGGCTTAACGAATAAACCCAACAGCACGCAGCGACAACCCCAAACAAGCAATCGCTATAACAACTCTGGAGATTTAAGCAGCCCAACCCTTTCCTCAACTCCTTCGACTGGCACCACAGCCTCAGAACGTCTGGCGATGGCAATTCGAGCGCGTCGAGAAAAGTTAGGAATGACAGGGCCGCAAACCGCAGGAAGTGTGTACAAGCCAGGTGTTGCTACCGGCGCTGGTTCTCCGCCGACGATGCTCAAAAATAGCGGTTCTAATGGCAATGCTAAGTCAAAAGTTCCTGCCAAGTTGGATGCCGTTGGTGTGTTAACTGCCTATACCAAAGGCAGACGAGACTTTGCCTCTCAAGATTTAAGCGCGCTGAACCTGCAACGGGTTAATTTATCGGGAGGCATTTTTCATCAGGCTAAGTTAAATAAAACCAACCTTCAGGGAGCTGACCTGTCAAGTGCCGATTTTGGTAGGGCAAGTTTAGTTGGGGCAATTCTGAAGGAGGCAAATCTGGGCAGAGCTTACTTCAGCACGGCGAATTTGGAAGGAGCTGACCTACGTGGTGCAGATTTGAGCTTTGCCTATCTCAATCATGCGAATCTCCGAGGCGCGAATTTGTGTGGCACTAATCTCACGGGAGCAAAAGTTAGCGAGGAACAGCTAGCGCAGGCAAAAACGAATTGGGCAACGGTTTTACCCAGCGGTAAACGCGGTTTTTGGTAATTGGAAAGGGGGAAGGAGAGCGATGAGTTTTGAGCGAGCAGAAAGTTCTGGGATTCAAAACTCAAAACTTCAAAACTCAAAACTTCAAAACTTTTACCCCGACTCTTGGGGTTAGCCTATCGGCAAAACTTGCACCGGCTCTCCAGATGGAATGAAGGTTTGACCCGCTGGTAAAACAGCGAGACCATTGGTTTGAGCGAGATTAATCAGATTACCAGAACTGTGACTACCGCCAGCTAAATGAAATTCATAGGCACCGTTTACTAAATTCATCTTGCCCCAAAGGTAGCTTTCCCGTTTGCCGTCTGAGCGCAAATCGTGATGCGATCGCGCTTGTACAAACTTTGGCTCCCAGCCATCAGCGAGACCGGCAAGTTTTCTCACGGCTGGCTGCACAAATCGCCAAAAACTTACCAAGGAGGAAACTGGATTTCCCGGTAGACCGAAGTATAAGACAGGACGCTGGGCGTTGGGAAATCTGGCGACGGTTAAAGGTTTACCGGGTTTAACCGCAACAGCACGGATATGAATCTCAGCACCGAGTTGGGCAAGAATTTCATCCACATAATCGTAGTCGCCTACGGAAACACCGCCGGAAGAAATGACCACATCAGCAGTGGCGACGGCTTGCGCGATCGCTTTCTTGAGTGCCTCTGGTTCATCCCTGACAATCCCCATCATCTGAGGTTCTGCGCCCGTCTGAGCCACTAATGCAGCGAGGGCGTATTGATTGGAGTCCACGATCTGACCGGGCTTCAGGGGTCGATCCGGTGTCACCAATTCGTCGCCAGTGGACAGAATTGCTACGCGAGGGCGTCGGTAAACGGGCAATTGGGTACACTGAGCTGCTGCTAAAATAGCGATTTCTGGAGCATTCAGTCTAATCCCCCCTGGCAAAAGGGGAGTTCCCGCCTGGTAAAAAGCTGCCCGGTGACGCACAAAGGCTCCTAATTCTGCTGGAGCAGCGAAGATAAATACTTGCTTCTCCTCCCGTCGCGTCACTTCCTGCATCACTACAGTATCAGCGCCCTCTGGCATCACCGCACCTGTCAAAATGCGGGCAGTTTGCCCAGTTTGGAGCGATCGCTGCGGTTGATATCCGGCTGGAATCTCCTCTACAATTTCCAGCACTGCTGGCTGTTCGGCGCTAGATCTGGATACATCGGCAAATTGCACTGCATACCCATCCATTGCTGAGTTAGTCCAGTGGGGAAAATCCAATTCGCTCGTCACCGCCGCTGCTAGAATCCGACCATTGGCACGTGAGAGGTCTATAACCTCAGCATCCATCTGGTTATCTAGAGGTTGCACTAAATCAAAAATGATTGCCTCTGCTTCTTTAACCAACAGCATCGCCATCAATCCAGCCTCTCATCTCAAGACTTGTCTAAAAAATTGTCACTCAGTAAGACGCTGATTTATCGCATCTACAGGTTAGTTGCATTGCATCGCGGCTCTTTTAACAAGATATCTGTGAATCGCTTTTGTCTATCCGATGAAACCGACTCCTGCCAGTTAATGGGAGGGTGCTTTTTAAAGTGCTATACCCCTACAGCCGTCGCTCCTATCAATGCATTCACGGACAATGAACAAAAAGCGGATAGCTGAAAGCTTAATATGGAAATAGACCGTCGGAAAAGCCATTTTTCATGCGTAACGAACTGACCAACCGCCGATTACCTAAGGTTCCAATTGAGCGACGGTGTATTGCTTTTGCGATTGATTTTCTAATTATTTGGCTGTTTAGCTTGCCCTTTGGGACAAATACTCCAGGGGTTCCCATTGCACAAATCCTGGTTTTCATAGTCGCATGGCTGGCTGGGCGAGTGATTCTGGTTGCTAGAAATCAGGGACAGAGTGTCGGGCGCTGGGCTTTGGATATGAAAGTCGTCGATCCCAAATACCGCAAAACGCCGGGGCTTTTTGAGTTATGCAAGCGCGAAGGGATTCTGGGATTCGCGGCTGTTTTGGCGATGGTGGGATTGACCATTGGGGTGTCGAACGGGATCTCTTTGCTGCTGTTGATCAGCCCTCTAGCGGTGGATTGTGGGGTGGCTTTTGCAGATGCTGAGTGGCAACAAGCTTTTCACGATCGCGTTGGGCGAACTTGTATCGTCCAGACGCGCCGGGGTTATTCTCTAGATATCCGAGTCAAAAAATTACTTGCTCAAGTGACTCGTCGTATGAAATAATATTGGTTTGTGTTTAATTTTGTCCTCTTGAATTTTGTAGAAATAGCATTATGGCAAGTAAGAAGGGGGCGCGCCTGATTGTGACGTTGGAATGTACCGACTGTCGCACCAACATCGCCAAGCGATCGCCGGGTGTTTCCCGATACACAACCACCAAGAACCGCCGGAACACGACGGCGCGGATTGAACTGAAAAAGTTTTGCACCCACTGCAATCAACATACCGTCCACAAAGAAATTAAGTAATCATCAGTCCTGAGTCATTAGTTTTTGATTAATGACCAATGACTGCTGAGTGCTGAGTGCTGACAATTAACAACGAACCACCAACGATGACTTACTTCCGTCGCCGCCTTTCCCCAATTAAACCTGACGAACCCATCGACTACAAAGATGTCGATTTGTTGCGGAAATTTATTACAGAGCGGGGTAAAATACTGCCTCGCCGAATTACAGGTCTAACAGCCAAGCAACAACGAGATTTAACCGTAGCAATTAAGCGGGCACGCCTTTTGGCTTTGTTGCCCTTTATTAATCCTGAAGGTTAACTCAATTTTGGATTGGGGATGGGTGGATTTTGGACTTAGATCGAAAATCTACAATTTACAATCGCCACGCCGCTAAACTGGTAGATAGATGGGCTGTCCAATGAATGCTACTGCGTAAGCCAAAAACTTGTGGAGAAAGGAACGTTAATTGAGTTTCGGCTGCATGGAGAGCGGCGTCTTGCTGTTGCAGAACGTCAAGAAGGCAAAACGCACTGGATTGTGGTAGACGAGAAAGGTCAATCCCACACCATCCATCCCCGACAAATGACCTATAAGATTGCAGGTGAAAGCTATAAACCTGCACAAATTTCCAGCTTCCTCCAAGAGGTACAGCGCTACCTGGACCCAACTGGATTGGAGGTAGCATGGGAATTATTGGTAGAGGATGGAACGAGCGTTACAGATGTGGAAATGGCGTCAGTGCTGTTTTCTGACAAAAGTGCTCCCCTGTGTTACGCAGCGTACTATTTGCTATCTGAAGATAGACTTTATTTCAAGCAAAAAGGCGATCGCTACGAGCCGCGTCCTGCTACTCAGGTAGCAGAACTGAAACATCAGATAGAAGTCGAAAAAGAACGACTCTTGCGGCGACAAGAATTTGTAGAGCGGGTGCAAAAGGCACTCGCTGGCGAACAGGTCGAGTGGAAACGCCGCGAACGCCAACGCCTGGAAGCCATTGAAAAATATGCGGCTCTGTTGACAGATGTCGTTCGTGCTGGACTCAATCAAGAATCTCTGAATCGCGCCTATCCCCCTCCAGCACCTGTTTTGGAAACCATGAACGAGCTTGGACGCCCCGGAACTCCCCAAGCTGCGTTTCAACTGCTGGTGGATTTGGGATTGTGGAGTCCTCACGAAAATCTGTATCTGCGGCGCAGTCAGATCCCCGTTCACTTTCCAGACAAGGTGATAGAAGTGGCTAAGCAGTATGCTGAGTTCGCGCCGAACGATACGGATGAACACCGATTAGATCTGACTCATTTGAAGGTATACACGATTGATGATGAAAGTACCAAGGAGATAGACGATGGCTTGAGTATGGAAACTCTCGCCGATGGGCGTCAGCGGCTTTGGATACATATTGCCGACCCCTCGCGCTTGGTTTCGCCAGGAGACGAATTAGACTTAGAAGCTAGACGGCGCACCACGACGTTGTATTTACCGACGGGGATGATTCCGATGTTCCCGCCGAGTTTGGCAACCGGGCCAATGAGCTTAGTGCAAGGAAAAATTTGTTGGGCGCTGAGCTTTGGCGTGCTTTTGGATGAGAAGGGTGCCGTAGAGGACTATCGCATCAGTGCCAGCTTAATTAAGCCGACCTACCGCCTGACTTACGAAGATGTGGATGAGATGCTGCAACTGGGTATCCAGGCAGAACCAGAGATAGCAGCGATCGCTGCTTGGGCGAAACGTCGTCAATCATGGCGGCAGTCCCAAGGATCGATTAACATCCATATGCCAGAGGCGATGATTAAAGTAAATGGTGACGAAATCATCATTGAAATTTTGGAAGACTCACCCGCACGCCAATTGGTGGCAGAGATGATGATTCTCACGGGTGAAGTTGCCGCCCATTACGGCAAAACTCACAATATTCCCCTGCCCTTTCGCAGTCAACCTCAACCTGAACTTCCTTCAGAAGAAGAACTATTGCGGCTGCCAGCGGGACCTGTGAGGTTTTGTGCAATGCGGGGATGTATGCCCCGTAGCGAAATGAGTATCACACCAGGAAGACACGCCGGTTTGGGGCTGGAAACCTACACTCAGGTAACATCTCCGATCCGCCGCTACACCGACTTGCTGGCGCATTTCCAAATCAAGGCGCACCTGCGCGGTGAACCCACCCCTTTCTCAGCGCAAGAGTTACAAGAAACGATGCTGGGTATCGGCACCGCCGCCCAAGAAGCAAGGTTAGTGGAACGCCAGACAAATCGTTATTGGGGTTTGGAGTATCTGCGGCGTCATGGCGATCAGGTTTGGCAAGCGCTGATGCTGCGATGGTTGCGAGAAGATGACAGATTAGGATTAATTTTGTTAGAAGATTTGGGATTGGAGTTGGCGATGCGGTTTACCCACTCGGTGGCACTAGGCGATCGCTTAGAAGTCCGAGTCAGCCACGCCGATCCTCGGCAAGATGTCATTCAGTTCCGCCAGCTTATCGATCAGGAAGCTCAGCCAGCTGGCATGTAAAAAAAAGAGTGCTGAGGGCTAACTCAAGAGGATTGAGTGAGAAAATAGTGCTGAGGACGGACTCAAGAGGAAGAAAAACAAAATAGCATTTCACATTTCTCTGATGCTTATTTTCTACCTCAAAGCTCGGTCTTCAGCTTTCAGTCCTCAGTCCTTTCCAGCGGGGCGAGAAAAGACAGGCTATGAATAACATTCGCAAAACTATCGCCATTGTCGGAATCACCACCGTACTTGGTAGTGCGCTTTCTGCTGTTACCTCTGCTCAGTTGCCACCCAGTCAGTTGCTAAGTGCCGCTGATAATAACAAGGTAGCGATGAGCGCGGTTGATTTATACAACCGGGGCGTTGATAAACTGGATTCCGGTGATTATGAGGGGGCGATCGCAGATTTTGACGAAGCGATCCGGCTTTCTCCCCAGGATGCAGAGTCCTATTACAATCGGGGGTATGCCCGTCACATCCTCGGAGCTTACCAGCAAGCGATCGCAGATTACACTGAGGCGATTCGGATTAATCCTGAGTACGGGAATGCTTACGGCAACCGGGGATATTCCTACTATCTTCTCGAAAATTATCAACAAGCGATCGCTGATTCTACTGAAGCGATCCGGCTCAATCCCAAAGATGCAAGTGTCTACATCAACCGAGGCAATGCCTACGACGATCGAGGAGAAACTCAAGCCGCAATTGCCGATTTTAACCAAGCCTTACAAATCGACCCCAAGAATGCCAGAGGTTATTACAATCGAGGTTTGGCTTACAACCGGCTAGGCGAACACGCCAAAGCACTTGACGATTATACTCAGACAGTAAATTTAGATTCTAAATTTGCTGAAGCCTATTACAACCGGGCAATTACCTACTTACGATTAAATAATCGCCAAGCCGCTGTTAGGGATTTTCAGAAATCCGCAGACCTTTTTAAATCCCAAGGAAGAACAGAAAGTTACCAAGACGCGCTAGAAGCAACAAAAAGCCTTCAACGGTAAACCCACGTTCAATTCCAAGTAGAAGGCAAAAGACAAAAAAACGGAACTCTGTTGGTTTTAATGTTTAACTTTTTACTTTTGCCTTGTTTAACCCATCCCTGAAAAGCATCAGGTGGCTGCTTAACCTACATTGGATGCCGAAATGGCAACAAACATTAAGCTGCTGAGCAGAGCGATCGCCCCAATTCCCAGAAAGAGGTAGTTGCGCTGTTGCTCCTTGGTTGGAGGTTCTGCTTTGTAAACTTTGGGTTCTACTGCGAAATTGTTCAAACGTCCACCGTCTTCAGTTGTATAGCGCATGAATGATATCCTTGTATTTCCTTAATTTTGTAAATAATTGTAACAAAGAATCGAGTCACTCCACTCTATCTTTTGCATGAATTTTTTACACAACTTCAGGTAGAGGCGAGAAGCTCGGTGGCAAATAAGGGTAGGGATGCCTAGGAGAAGTTAAATTTACCTTCTCCTTACCCCCTCAGTTTCTTGATTCCTTAGCTGGTAATGGTGCCAGTCAAGGGAGAACTGGGATTAGCGTAGACTTTCACAGGAATTCGTCCGGCTTGATAGGCGAGACGCCCAGCCTCCACACCCAGAGCCATTGCGCGACCCATCGCGGCTGGATTTTTTGCCCCAGCGATTGCACTATTGATCAACACGGCATCAGCCCCCATCTCCATTGCCTGCGCTGCCTCACTGGGCGTAGCCAGTCCGGCATCCACCACCACCGGCACCCCAGCATTCTCAATAATGATTTCAATATTCGCTGCATTCTTGATGCCCTGTCCGGAACCAATCGGAGAACCCAAAGGCATCACCGTCGCACAGCCAACCTCTTCCAATCGTTTAGCCAGTAAGGGGTCAGCATTGATATAAGGCAGAACCGCAAAGCCTTCCTTCACCAGTTGCTCTGCCGCTTCCAAAGTGCCAATCGGGTCGGGAAGCAGATACTTTAAGTCAGGAATCACCTCTAACTTGACAAAGTTATTGTCTTCTTGACCCAAAAGCTTTGCCATCTCCCGCCCCAGACGCGCCACTCGAATCGCTTCTTCAGCCGTTTTACAGCCAGCCGTGTTGGGTAGCATCCAGATTTTTGTCCAATCCAACGCTTCAGCCAGTCCTTCATGTCCGGGTGCTTTTGTTTGTACCCGACGCACCGCCACCGTAACAATTTCGCAACCGCTAGCCGCAATACTTTGCTGCATTTCTTCGATGCTGCGATACTTGCCAGTACCAGTCATCAGGCGAGAGCGAAAACTCCGACCCGCAATAATTAAAGGATCGGCTGGCAGGGTTTCTAAGGAATGATTCATCTGTAGGGACGAGCCTTCTAGTCGCCCAGATTCAGAAGGATGGCTTATTTGGAGCATTTTGGGGGTTGCATTGATGGGTTTAGATCCAGCGTAGAACCTGGAGTAGTGAAAATGGTCTAACAGGGGATCGGACTTTTGCTCCCAAATCAGGTCTGCCACTAAGGAAGCCGTCACGGGTGCCAGCAAAATTCCGTTGCGGTAATGACCCGTTGCCAGCGTTAAATTCTCGCAGGCGCTAGAACCGAGAATGGGTAACTCGTCGGGTGTTGTGGGTCGAAATCCCCACCAAAATTCTTGGATGGGAAAGTTCTGCAAGGCGGGATAAAGGCGAATCGCACTTTCCAATAAGGTTCTGATTCCGGCTGGAGTGTTATGGGGTGTGAACCCCACATCCTCGCTAGTGGCTCCAACGATCAGTTGTCCATTCCGACGCGGCACGATGTAGATTTCTTCACCAAACAGCACCCGCTTGAGAGGCAATTCTTCCTGGCTGCCCCCAGGCACTTGCACCGATAGCATTTGTCCCTTTTTCGGGCTGACCGGAATTGGTAACAATTCATTTGACCAAGCGCCAGTGGCTAAGACATAGTTTTGAGCGCGAAAATCTCCAGATGCTGTTCTGACGCAGTTGATTCTCCGGTTCTGTTGTTGGAGTGCTTCAACTGCCACGCCTTCACGGATATCTACACCTAATTCCCGTACTGCCACCCGCAAGGCTTGAACTAAAGCCCGATTGTCTACTTGACCATCTTCGGGATACCACCAACCACCGACAACGTCTGAACCCAGTCCGGGTTGAATTTGATTGATCGCATCCTTATTTAACCAAAGTGCTGAGGACTGAGGCCTGAGTATGGAATTTTCTTCCTCAGTCCTCACTCCTTGTTGCTCAGCCCCGACATAAACGGGTGACAAGATGCCACTAGGCCAATAGCCGATGGATACTCCAGCGATCGCTTCCAGTTTACTTGCCCAGTCCGGATACAAATCCCGACTCCGCAGACATAAATCCAGCATTGCGCCGGTCGAAATCCCTTCTGCCTGGGGTGCCAGCATCCCAGCGGCGGCATGAGCCGCTGCGGAATTGAAGTCGCGGCACAGGACGGTGACGGTTGCCCCCCGCAAGCGAAGTTCGAGGGCGATCGCTAAGCCAATCGCACCGCCGCCGATGATGAGAATGTCACTTTCTGTATTCATATAGATATAGGCCGCTTTCACTAAAATCCGACTCTAAGGCTTTCCATAAATCGACGCATACGCCTTAGAAAAAAATGGCGTTCTAATTTAAGCCTAGTCAAGAAGCGTTCCCGATGAGCGGTAGCGATCGCCTTAGTCTTTGTCATGGCGAGGATGGCTTCGGAACACGAGGCGCTCCGCACTCGCCATCCCTCTCCCCCTTTCTGTGATTGATGTTAGCCTCATCTCTCCCTTCTGGGATCTTCTCTGTGACTATGACCTCAACTCGGATTTCTGGAAAACAGTCTCTCAAAAATTAATAATTATTCACCAAAATCCCCACCTTACTTGCAGATGCCTCTATGAGCCTTTTAACTAGCCATCTGCTTCAGCCAGTGTAGCCGATTAGGCGAAGTCAATCCGAGTTATCCGTGCAGTTTAAGACTTTCTCGACGACTGCGGTTGTCGCCAGAGTTCTTAATAGCCTGAAAGTCTCAGTTTCACGTTGTAGTGCCAGCGTGTTTCATTCCCTTGGGGATTTTTGTCTTTTGTTCCAAATTATTAAAAAAAAGAACCTAAAATCACTATGAGCTGTAAATTACAGTTTTATAAGCTTTTAGAGAGAAATGATAAAGATTATAAGAATACAATCTTCTAAATAATCGTGATTAGTACCCGATCCATTCCTCCAACCCCTTTATTTTCTGCGGCAGTTGGACAATAATGCAGTTCATACCCAGATAAAAAGCAATCTACGGCTGGCTTTCTTCGGCAGCGACTTTATTCATGCCCTGCCTAACACCAAAGACAACCATCCTGGTTTGAAATGAAACTATAGGAGACGAAGCGCGTGAAACTGTCAGTATACGGAAAAGGCGGAATCGGCAAATCCACAACCAGCTGCAACATCTCTGTAGCTCTAGCCAAACGCGGCAAGAAAGTCCTGCAAATTGGCTGTGACCCCAAGCACGACAGCACCTTTACCCTCACCGGCTTCCTGATTCCCACGATTATCGACACGCTTCAAGAAAAGGACTACCACTACGAAGATGTCTGGGCTGAAGATGTCATCTACAAAGGCTATGGCGGAGTTGATTGCGTAGAAGCAGGCGGTCCCCCAGCCGGTGCCGGTTGCGGCGGTTACGTGGTAGGCGAAACCGTGAAGTTACTCAAGGAACTGAACGCCTTCGATGAGTACGATATCATTCTGTTTGACGTACTTGGTGACGTGGTATGTGGCGGCTTTGCAGCTCCCCTCAACTATTCTGACTACTGCTTGATTGTCACTGACAACGGCTTTGACGCCCTGTTTGCAGCCAACCGGATTGCCGCCTCTGTCCGTGAGAAAGCTCGGACTCACCCCCTGCGTCTCGCCGGATTGATTGGCAACCGCACTTCTAAGCGCGACCTGATCGAGAAATACATTTCTGCGGTACCGATGCCGGTGCTAGAAGTATTGCCGTTGATTGAAGACATTCGCGTTTCCCGCGTTAAAGGCAAAACTCTGTTTGAAATGGCAGAGACTGACCCCTCGCTCAACTACGTCTGCGATTACTACCTCAACATTGCCGACCAGATTCTGGCGCGTCCAGAGGGTGTTGTGCCGAACGATGCTCCAGACCGCGAGTTGTTCTCCTTGTTGTCTGATTTCTACCTCAATCCCACCAAACCAGAGGTGAAGACTGAAGAACAAGAGCTAGATATGATGATGGTTTAGGGGTTTAAGGGAGGAGGATGACTCAATGCTTTTAGTGTCAATATTGACGTGCGTGTTTTTATGCACCATTCTCCAAACCAGATTATTTTCATCAGCATCAGCATCAGCATCAGCGTCAAGTCCAACTGTGAATACCGAGCATCTGCGTCAATCGGTCAAAGCTAAATGGCTAGATTACTACCAGGAAAATCGCCACTGGCTCAATCGTCTACAAGTTTGGGTGACATCTGAAGGGCAAAGACGCCCTACCTCTAGCTTTATTGTGGCAACCCTATCGACCCTAGATCCGCAATTTACTGAAATGCTTCCTCTAATGGTGGATCTCAATGCCGATCCCGATCGAATTGTGGCAACTTTAGGGCTAAATTTCGACCCCGATTTGGAGCTAGAGGCAGTACCGGCTGAGCAAACAAATGCAGATGATGAAGTCAAAATGCTGCCTGCTGCTCCTGTAACGGCTAATATCGCCCAATCACCCAGCCGCATCGCTGCCAAGGTGGATGAATCTTGCGAGGGAGTTTACAAAAAGCATCACTTTCCTTGGCAGCGTTAAAAGTTATCTCTAGTGTTGACTTAAGGAATGCAGATGCGCTGATAACGGTTTTGGGGTTGCATTTTGACCCAGACTTAGAAATCGCCAAACGCTCGGAAGACGCTGTCAAAAAGAAGGATACAGAAATTGTTGCTTTACTTGCAGATTCTGAGTAATTTGTCAATAGTTATCAGTCATTAAGTCAGATTTTTTTGTACATCGAATGACTAATAACGAATAACTTTTTGACTGACGACCAATTAAAAATTTGAGAGGAAACCTTTACAATGACCCTGGCAAATACAGAACCGGAAGCGCTTAATTTTGAGTGTGAAACTGGAAATTATCATACATTTTGTCCCATCAGCTGCGTAGCTTGGTTGTACCAAAAGATAGAAGATAGTTTCTTCTTGGTTATCGGCACGAAAACCTGTGGCTACTTCTTACAAAACGCGATGGGGGTAATGATTTTTGCGGAACCCCGCTACGCGATGGCTGAGTTGGAAGAAGGAGATATTTCGGCTCAGTTGAATGACTATGAAGAGTTGAAGCGGTTGTGTTTGCAAATTAAGCGCGATCGCAACCCCAGCGTAATTGTTTGGATTGGCACCTGTACCACCGAAATCATCAAAATGGATTTGGAAGGCTTGGCACCCAAGCTAGAATCCGAAATTGGCATCCCCATTGTGACGGCTCGTGCCAATGGTTTAGACTACGCCTTTACCCAAGGGGAAGACACCGTACTGGCAGCGATGGCTGCCCGTTGTCCCGATAAAGCGCCCGTGGTTGAAACTGAGAAGAAAGAAAGGAATGCGATCGCTTCTCTGCTCAACTTCGGCAAAAAGAAAGAAGAAGTAACAGCAGACGAAGAAGAATATGTTAAGCATCCGCCACTCGTTCTCTTCGGATCTCTCCCCGATCCAGTTGTTACCAATCTGACACTAGAACTGAAAAAGCAAGGCATTAAAGTTTCTGGTTGGTTGCCATCCAAGCGCTACACCGAATTGCCAGTTCTAGAAGAAGGCTACTACGTCTCTGGCATGAACCCCTTCCTCAGCCGTACCGCCACCACGCTGATGCGTCGCCGCAAGTGCAAACTCATCGGCGCACCCTTCCCGATTGGTCCCGATGGCACGCGCGCCTGGATTGAGAAAATCTGCTCGGTATTTGGGATTGAACCTAAAGGGCTAGATGAGCGGGAAGCGCAAATCTGGGAAAATCTGGAAGACTACGTCCAGTTGATTCGCGGCAAATCTGTCTTTTTCATGGGCGATAATTTGCTGGAAATCTCCCTAGCTCGTTTCCTGGTGCGCTGCGGCATGACTTGCCCAGAAATCGGCATCCCCTACATGGATAAGCGCTATCAAGCCGCTGAATTGGCGCTGCTAGAGAAAACTTGCCACGAAATGGGTGTATCAACGCCTAGGATTGTGGAGAAGCCAGACAACTATAACCAAATTCAGCGTATTTACGAACTCAAACCAGATTTGGTGATTACTGGTATGGCTCACGCCAACCCATTAGAAGCACGTGGTATCAACACTAAATGGTCGGTTGAGTTCACTTTTGCTCAGATTCACGGCTTTACAAATGCTCGTGACATTCTAGAATTGGTAACTCGTCCCCTGCGCCGGAATAACAACCTCAAGGATTTGGGTTGGGATAAGTTGGTAAGGGAAGAAGCGAAGATTTAGGAACCTCACCCCCTGCCTCTCTCAGCTTTTCAATGAGGGAAGTAAGTGAATACTAGGAGCGATCGCATCTAGATCGCTCCTATTACTTTTATCAAAGTCAGGTCATCTTGATAGAAGGGTCGAATTGCGATCGCTTTTTTACCCAACTACAGAGGACGCGAAGGAAGAGAGGAAGCGATCGCACTCCCATTTTTGCACTTGCGTAGCATTCCACCCTAGTTGAGTCAGAGGCAGCTAGAATTAAATGAAACTTTGCGCGATCGCTCAGGATCGTTCCCTGCACTAAAACGCGGTAGGAGAAAAAACTGTATGAAAACAAAATTATCTTTGGTTACGATCGCTTCTAGCACTGCGATCGCTAGTAGCATTTTATTGGGTTCAGTCAGTTCCGCTCAACCCTGTTCCCTTAGGTCTACTTATTATCGGGAACGGTACGAGCAAGCGAGTTGGTTAAGCTCTCCATTAGCAGCAGTTATGACATTACCTGGAATCGCCCTCGCAGCAGCACTCTATCTTGGCGGTCGTTCCTACCAGCGCTAGAAAAATTTGAACCGTACCGCAGGCATCTGGCGTTGCATTTTTCGTAGCAAATTTGTTGGAGAAACAAAAGACGCGAGCGCTTTCCTAGCTTCAAACAAAACCCCGATGGGAACAGCGCCAGAAGCGATCGCCCCCAGCCCTACCGAAAGACGGCTTTCTCTATGCCGTTGTCAGATAGCACGTTATACTGTGTCGTGTTATTCCTGCTCCACCTGACGCAGCGAGGCTGTCATGGGCGCTACTTTACGACAGATTGCCACGTATCTAGACAACCAAGGTTGGAAATACCATATCGACGAAGAAGCGTACCGGATTCTGACGGGTGTGCAAGCTGAAAACGTAGAAGAATTCTTGATTGTTGTCCAGCTGGATGAGGATGGGGAATTTTTTAAGGTATTTGCTCCGCAAGTCATATCTGGAGTTAAAGATCATCCTTACAAAGAAGCGATCCTCCAAACAATGCTATGCATCTCCTGGGAAACCAAAATGCTGCAATGGGAATATGACCCAAACGATGGCGAAATCCGTGCCATCATTGAGTTTCCCTTGGAAGATTCAAGTCTGACTGAAAAACAATTCAACCGTTGTTTGTCAGGTTTAATTCAAATTATTGATAATGTGGCGATTCCTCGACTGAAAGAGGTGATGGCAACCGGCAAAGATCCAGGCGATCGAGAATTGGGAGAAAGGCTACTGCTCACCCTTCAAGAAGAAGCTCCTGGATTACTGCAAATGTTGGAGAGAGCGATGGAAGCGCGTAAGAAGCGGGGACTATTCCCATCTGAGTGAATCTGAATCCGGGCACGAAGATCGCTATACTCCAAAGTAATAACCTTACGATTGAAAAGCGAATTTCCTGGGGCTGGACGACTATGACATCCTATGCAACCTCTTCTGCTAGAGCTGAGATGAGCGAACTCCGGCGGTTAAAAACCCTACTGCCGCCAGAATTGCAAAGCTGGGTAACAGTCGAAGGAACGACTGAAGTGAATCCACCCCTGATCCGCTGTGAAGAAATTGGCAAGGATCAAATTGAGGTTCAAATTGATCTGGTGAAATGGGATCAGCTAGCACTCGATCAGCGGAATTTGCTGTTTTGGCACGAAGTCGCTCGAATTCAAAACGACACCATCCCTAGAGATGGCTGGGAAATGGCGGCGCTTGCGATTGGTTTAGGCGGTGCTGTCGGCGAACTGTGGGTGCAGGATGGCTTGCTGTTGATATTAGCCTTGGCATTGTGTGGCGTCTCAGGCTGGAGATTGTATCAAAAAAATAGTGGGGAGAAGCAGGTAAAAGAGATGATTGAAGCGGATGAGAAAGCGATCGCGCTTGCCACCCGGTTTGGTTATTCCCTCCCCAACGCTTACAAAAGTCTGGGTAGCGCTTTGAAAGCTTTACTAGAGCTAACCCCAAACAAACGGCAACGGAGCAAATACGAAACGCGGCTTTCTGCTCTCAAGCGTAGTGCTGCCAAAGCCAAAGCTAAAGTCAAAGGCGCACGCGAGGACTCAATATAAAGACTCTTCAGATGCGATCGCATCCAAATCTTCGTTACCAGGCGTAAGCTGAGTAACGAGATTGAAGAATTCTTCTGTTTTACATGAGTGCCTGTTTTTCCCCAAATTCGGGTGTACCAAAGCTACACCCGAATTTGGGCGCTGTTTACATTGCTTTTTTATTGCCGCCGCTTAAGCAACAAACCGCCAAAACCCAGTAGCATTAATCCAGCCGTTGCCGCTGGTTCTGGCACTTTTTCCGGAGGTACAAACCCCTCTAACTCTGTAGCACTAGCTTTGAACGAGTAGAGGTAGCCTGGAAGTAATTTTTGTCCGCCGGGACAGCCGCTATCAATAGATACGAGAGTAAAGGCTGTACCATCTGTGCAAACATCCTGCTGACCAGCATCCCCCTGAGTAACACTAAAGTCGTTATCCGTGCCAAGGATAATTGCGTAGGAACCATCGGTTAGCTTAGGCCCGATTGTCAAACCTTCAAACTTCTCAGGGATTACTTGACCACTCGCCTTCAGCTGCGCTGCAACATCTAGAAACAGAGACTTGCTAACAGGTATTACGCCAGAGGGTAAAGTATTTGTACCTACCAAGCTGATGTTACTGACATCTGTGGCACCTGTGAGATCAATTTTGTAAACCCGCTTACTGGCAACTGGGGCTTCACTTAGAGGATCGGCTTCGCCCACGCCGCGATTATCGCGTTCCAGTACCAGGAACTCATTGTTATTGAGGGCGGTAATGGCGCTAATGCCAATATTACGACCTTGAGAATTCTGCCCAAAATCGTCATCAGTTCCGGGAATGCGATCGTTAATAGCGGCAAGACTTTCTAGCTGGTAAATATATTGGGCAACGCTATCACCTGTTGCCGTATCAAACTCCACAATTCTCAAGTTCTGGCTGCGTCGTCCATCGGGACTTCCCTCAGTTACTAGCGGGTCTTGCAGCATCGCATACAGTTTTTTACCGTCTGGGCTAAGAGTTACTCCCTCAAAGCCTCGGTTATCCTGGCGACCGCTAGTAAGGATTGGGCGACTATCGACATAGTTGGGAACGCTTCCAGCTAGAGGAAGTATGTTGCTGGGAGTGGCAAACGCCCGGATAAACGAACCAGTCGAAGTGAACTCATAAACAGAGGGGCCATACTCGTCTGAAACGTAGAAGTTGCCGTTGGGTGCAACTGCAAAGCCTTCTGGATCGAAGCTAAGACCAAGAATTCTGGTATCGCCGTTGAGTAACTGGGGGTTCAACCCGTTGAGGTTCTCACCGTCCTTAGTAAATAAAATGGTCTTCAGCAGATTGAAGTTGCTAATCGTCCCCGTGTTTGGGTCAACATCCAGCGAAAATTTCTGAACTCGCGTTTCGTAGGAAAGTACACCGCCTCCTGCACCGCGATCGCCCAAACCGTAGTACACATTCTCGTAGCGATCGTAATATAGATCCGAGAAAAAACCTAAGCGATTGATATTAGCACCACCATTGCCGCCATTAGTCAGGAATAGATCCGTACTTTCCCCTGGAATCGCCAGAGTATTAACCAGGGAAGCTGCATAAGTAGAGGTGGTATTTACCGCGATAGAGAGCGTAGATAGCGCCAGCGAGCAACTAACCGTCCAAAGCCAATGCTTTGCTTTCATAATGTCTAAGCCTCAGAACTTCTACTATCACGAGCATCAGACGGTTACTTTAAAAGCTGGTTAAAGATAACTTTAAAGCGGTTTTCCATACCGTAATTTCACATAAGTATCCCTGTTCTTCATCAATTCTTTATCCAAATACGCAAATCCACTAATCAGGATTCGTGGTTCCTGAGAATTCCCTATGAACCACGAACAATTCAAAGTTGCCCCAGCATTTTGTGAGTTTGTGGCACAACTCGCACTTGTTTGAGACTGTGCTTCATTAATGCCTGCCACTCCAGAACCTGCGTGGGGGTTGGAGCAAACACTGGCAGATGATGGGGCATTTGTAGGGGTGTCACTGGCTGTAAAAACACCGGGATAGCGGGGCTAACTGCTGCTACCAATTCAGCTGCCTGTTCCAGCTCAGATGGCTCAGTTTGGCTAGAAACAATTAACTTGACAAAACTATCAACCCGTGAGTCATAGCAAAGCTGGAGAAATTCCCTGTGCGCTTCCCACCACTGTTCTCCACTAACGCTAGGCAGCTTCATATCCATGCCTACAGAGTCCAGGAAGGGCAAAATCGGGGCTAGTTGTTCTGGACGATGACCGCCAGTTTCCAGGTAGACTGGCAACCCTGTAGAGTGGCGCAAAGCGGGTAGAAATTTGACTAGGAAGGGAGCATGAAGCAGCGGTTCGCCACCTGTGAGGCTGATGCTGTCGTGCAAACCGGGTTGATTTTGCCGTTCAATCCATTCTAGTAATACCGGGCTAGACACTGGATTGGAGTGGGTTTCAAAGTCTCTTTGCCCAGGTGTTCGCTCCACACTACACTTATCTGGAGCTAACCAGGTGTGGGCACTGTCACAAAAATGGCAGCGCAGGTCGCAGATGGCAAAGCGGATAAATATTTGGCGGGTGCCTACATTCAGTCCTTCCCCTTGAATGGCGGAGAAGACTTCAATTAGCCGCGCAGTGGGATAGTCGGCAGTTTTAGGGGTCATTGTTGCTCTGACTTGAGATGCGACTGATTCGCTCCGGACTCGGTTTACTCTAAGATTTCTATTAATTCCATTATCTGCCTTGAGTTCCGGATTAACCAGGCTGGAAGTATGCTTGACTCTCCGCGTGCTGCTTCTTAGCCGGGAGTTCGCCAGTCAGCCTTCCCGCCGCGTGATAGTTCTACAGATATTGATGATTCCGGTATTGATGATTCCGGTCGGTCACTGAAATCACTCAAATAAAGCTACAATTTTTAACCCCTGCCAAGCTAGTTTGCTCGTCGATTTCCACAGCAGCGGGTTCAAAAAACAATCTTGGTACAACTCCCAATTTCAGTGCTAGTATAGATTCTCCATCAAAGTTGATTAAGGTTGAATTATATCAAAGAATAAAATAATTCTTTACAAAAACTTTTGATGAAGTTCAATTGACTAATCTCAAATATTTTTCAAAATATAAAATGACCCCTTAGTACCAGGTTTACATGGTTGGACCCAGCCCCGATACAGATTTTCGGATTACGTTCTTTAACGACACTCCTGTAGTCCAGCTACCTCCTCGCCTTACTGTTCTTGAGGCGGTGGCTTTTAAGAAAAGCTGTCAGCAATTCCTACAAGAGAATGCCACCCAGCAATTAGTTTTTGATTTGAGTCAGACCAAATTTATCGATAGCAGTGGCATCGGTGCGCTGGTCAGCAATGTAAAGCTAGCGCGGGAAAAAAAAGTAGAATTAGTACTCCGGGGTGTCCATCCTCAAGTGATGGCAGTGTTATCGATGACGGGACTGGATCAGGTTTTGACGATCGAGCCACCAAGCCAAAGCGCAACGACAACCCCTGTCAAAAAATCAGAAAATCAGCTACCGGCGACTCATCCTTCCGTGCGCTCGTGGATTAAACGTGGCATTGACGTAGTGGGAGCGCTGGTAGGTTTAGCGATTACAGCAATTTTGTTTACTCCCATTGTCATTGCCATTAAGCTCGACAATCCGGGACCGATTTTTTTCAGTCAAATCCGTTGCGGTTGGATGGGAAGACGGTTTCAGGTATGGAAATTCCGTTCGATGTGCGTAGATGCGGAAGCCCTGAAAGACAAAATCGAGAATCAAGCCACAGGTGCCTTTTTTAAAAATGAAAACGATCCGCGAGTAACACGGGTGGGTCGAGTTTTACGGAAGACGAGTCTAGATGAACTGCCGCAGTTTTGGAATGTCTTGAAAGGGGAGATGAGTTTAGTCGGTACTAGACCTCCGACACCCGATGAAGTGGAACGCTACGAAGTTCCGGAATGGCAGCGTTTAGATGTCAAACCGGGAATGACAGGTGAGTGGCAGGTAAATGGGCGATCGCAGGTACGCAATTTTGAAGATGTGATTCGCTTAGATTTGCGCTACCAAGAGAACTGGAGCCTGATTTACGATCTCAAGTTAATTGTTAAAACAATCCTAGTTTTATTTCGCAAAAACAGTGGTGCTTATTAGGAAACCTCAATTACTTCTGTTAATGACAAAGGAAAAACCAATAGCACAATCTCGCCTTCAGGTGGAGACGGATTTAAATGCTTTAACAGAAGTTTTGCAATGGTTTGAGCAACTTACTCTACCTCTACTGCCCTATGAAATATGGTGGCAATCTCAGGTTGCCTTGACCGAAGGATTTACGAACGTCATTCGCCACGCTCATTTTTCATTAAAACCAACCACCCCAATTCAGATTGAGGTGAAAGTTTATAGTAACTATCTGGAAATGCGGATTTGGGATTATGGAAAACCCTTTAATTTGCAATCAAAGCTGCAATCAAAGCTGCAATTGGTGGGTCAAAAGGATTTTGACCCGCTGGAGAATGAAGGCGGGCGGGGTTTAATATTTATGCAACAATTCACTGATGAACTCGATTACACGCGAATGCCTGACGAACGGAATTGCTTGTTGATGCGAAGAAGAATTCGCTAAAACAGAAGAGGATTCGCTTTCTCATAGAGGTGCTGCCGTCTCGCACAACCGAGAGAAAATCTCATTTACAAGAGCGATCGCTCTGATAGACCGAGAAATAGACCGAGAAAAGGTCTGATTCTTCCTCAAAGACGATGCACGATTGTACCAACATATAGCTACCCCCGATTAGACTAGGTAGAAGCTTAGCGCTAAACATTTGGTAAGACCTAGATCATGCGGATATTGATTTACTCCTACAACTACCATCCCGAACCAATCGGCATTGCCCCCTTGATGACCGAACTAGCGGAAGGTTTGGTAGCACAAGGTCATCAAGTTCGAGTTGTCACTGCCATGCCAAACTATCCGCAACGGCGCATCTACGACGAATATAAGGGGAAATTGTACCTAACAGAACTAATAAATGGCGTAGCCATTCAGCGCAATTACGTCAGGATTCGCCCGAAACCGGGTTTGATAGATCGAATTCTATTAGATGCCAGCTTTGTACTGATCAGCTTAGTCCATGCCCTCAAGGGCAGACGACCAGACGTGATTTTGTTAACCGTACCGCCCCTGCCAGTTTCCGTTCCAGCCGCGCTACTGGGATGGTTACACCGCTGTCCGGTGGTGTTGAACCTCCAGGATATTTTGCCGGAAGCCGCAGTTCATACGGGGTTGCTCACCAACAAACGGATAATTGCCATCTTTGAAAAGCTAGAAAAATTTGCCTACCGAACCGCAACAAAGATTAGCGTCATTGCCGATGGATTTATTGATAATTTAGTTGGCAAAGGAGTCCCGGAAAGCAAAATTGCGTTAATTCCCAACTGGGTCGATGTTAAATTTATTCAACCTTTGCCCAAAGAAAATAATTATTTTCGAGCCGCTCACCAACTTGACGGCAAATTTGTGGTTCTCTATTCCGGTAATATCGGTCGCACCCAACCCTTAAAGACCTTGATCGATGCGGCAGCTCGCCTGCGACATATTCCAGACATTGCTGTGGTGATTGTGGGAGAAAAAGAAGCCATAGAGGACTTGGAGTTATATAGTCAAAAAGTGAATGCGCCAAACGTGTTGCTACAGGGATTTCAAGACCGCAAAAAATTGCCGGAACTGCTGGCAGCGGCGGATGTAGGCTTGGTGATGCAAAAGGAAAACGTGATTTCCTTTAATATGCCTTCTAAAATTCAGGTGCTGCTAGCCAGCGGTCGGGCAATTTTGGCTTCTGTTCCTGCTAGTGGTACAGCAGCTAAAGCAGTGCAGCATAGCGGCGGCGGTGTCGTCGTTCCCCCAGAAGATCCTGAGGCTCTGGCGGCAGCAATTTTAGACTTATATCAAAATCCTGACAAAGCGGAAACCCTGGGTCAGCAAGGTAGAAAATATGCCATCGAAAACTACTCCTTCGAGCACGCCTTGGAGCAGTATGAGAAGCTGTTTGATGAGGTTAGGCTTCATTGATCTAGAATGAAAGCAAAATGGTTATCGGTTTGAAGTGGCGATCACGCAATGCCTAGCCTTTATATCCTGGGAACAAGCGATCGCCCAAACCCCAAGGCTTTGTCCTTAGCCTCTGTCCCGATAGCCTTATGGAGTTCCTCGCCCAATGCGCGAACAGGTCTTAGCCTGGTTAGCAGATCGTGTCCCTGCCGCTCGAATCAAACATATTCTAGGCGTCGAGCAGATGTCTATTGATCTAGCGCTGCATTATCAACTTGATGTGAAAAAAGCAGCGACAGCGGGGTTGATGCACGATCTCGCAAAATACTTTAAGCCTTCAGTGCTGTTACAAATGGCACGAGAAGAAGGATTGAAATTAGACCCGGTGGATGAAGAAAATCCGCATCTGTTGCACGCAGATGTCAGTGCAATTGTTGCCAGAGACCAATTTGGAATATTTGATGAAGAAATTTTGCAGGCAATCCAGGATCACACCTTAGGCAGACCAGGAATGAGTGGATTGAGTTGTATCGTGTTTTTGGCTGATACTCTGGAGCCAGGAAGAGGCAATACTCCTGAGTTAGAAGCTCTAAGACAAGTTGCTTGGCAAAATCTCTACAAAGCTGTTTGGTTAACTTGCGATTATTCCCTGAAATATCTCCTCGAAACTCGTTGCTTAATCCACCCTCGAACGATCCGTAGCCGTAATTGGGCACTTCAAATCGCTAGCCAAAAGCAGCAATCCGAAGCAGAAAGGATGAAGGATAAATGAAATGAAAAATTAAAAAAAGCCATAAAAAGCTGAGGGTCGAAACTTCAAAAATTAAAATATAAACTTCAGCATCTCCCTCGGACAGTGCTGTGAGTTGAACCAATTTTGAAGGAATTCATAGGTGTTTTTGAACAAGGAAATCAGGATTTAATGTCAGAACAGTTCAAGATACAGTCCTCCTCTGTTGGGAGCGAAGCATTTAACTCTAACGAAACCGACGCGAATGCTTCTGCTCGACTGGCTGTCAATGCAGATAACCAAGAAGCAAGTAAAGAGCTGGCTTTGACCGCTGCCAGAGCCGCTGACGATCGCAAAGCATCTGACATTGTATTGCTCCAGGTAGGAGAGGTATCCTATCTCGCGGATTACTTTGCGATCGCAACCGGCTTCTCCAGAGTCCAGGTGAGAGCGATCGCCCAATCAATTGAACAGCAAGTGGAAACGAAGTGGCAACGCCTGCCTCTGCGCGTGGAAGGAAAGGCAGAAGGCAGCTGGGTCTTGTTGGATTATGGGGATGTGATTATTCACATCTTGTTGCCTCCAGAGCGGGAATTTTATAATCTGGAAGCATTCTGGGGTCATGCTGAAAAAATCGATTTCTCAGCATTGTGAGCCGATGGAAGAGTAAAAATATGATGGAAACTCCAGTTTCAGTTTGCCCAGTTCCCACTGAACAACAACCGCTCAATGAGTACCAGGAGTTGAAGGATTCCTGGTCTTTTCGCTGGGTGACGCTGGAACTGGGAGGATACATCAGAAAGCTGGCTTGGATTTGGGGTCTCGGCTGGTTCATCGCCGGTCCGATGGCAGCAGCAAGCTTTGCGCCAGGAAAGTATCCGAGCAAGTTTATCCTCATGGGTGCAGCAGGAGCGAGCCTGGGACTGGTATTGGCACTGGTGCGGCTGTACTTGGGTTGGTCTTACGTGCGATCGCGCTTAGAGAATCAACAAGTATTTTATGAAGAATCCGGTTGGTACGACGGTCAGTGCTGGACAAAGCCAGAAGAAATTTTGACCCGCGATCGCTTGATCGTCACTTACCAAGTTCAACCAATCCTTCAGCGGTTACAGCGAACCTTTGTCTTGCTTGCCTTATTTTTCTTTGCAGGTAGTCTAACTTGGTATTTCCTGTAATGAGTCATTAGGCATTAGGTCATTGAGCCAGAGGTAGAGGATAGTAAGGAAAGGCTTCACAGTCTACCGACGACCTCAGAACAAGCGATCGCAAGCTACTGAACAACTAACAAAAAGTGATAAAGTCTTACCCATGACAAGGGGAAAAAGAAATCAATCCGCAGAACTGGAAGTTCGGTTGCTGCGCGAAGGCATTATTGAATCAACGCATCGCGCCCAAGCAGTCGTCTGTGACAACCGAGGGCGCGTTCTATCCGTGGCAGGCAGTTCGGAAACTGCTGCTTTTGTTCGTTCCGCCCTCAAGCCATTTCAGGCGCTGGCAATTACGACTACCGGCACCCTGGAACGCTACAAGCTAACGGATCGAGACTTAGCGATTATCTGTAGCTCCCACAAAGGCACGACCGCCCAAGTCCGACAAGCTTTTAACGTTCTTTGGCGCTCGGATGTTGACCCATCAGCACTTCAGTGTCCAATTCCAGAAGGCAAACGGAGTCCCCTGGAATTTAACTGTTCCGGGAAACACGCTGGAATGCTTGCCGTTTGCCAAGCAAGGCATTGGCCCCTGAATACCTATTTGCAGCGGAACCACCCCGTTCAGCAGCTAATTTTAGGCAAAGTTGCCGAATTGCTGCGAATGCCCGCTGTCGAGTTCATCAGTGCCCACGATGATTGTGGCGCTCCTACCTACTTTATGCAGCTGGGGCAAATGGGTACGTTGTATGCCCAGCTTGCCTCTGGGAATAATTTGGATATGGAGCGCATCGTCCGCGCCATGACCCATCATCCGAATATGGTGGCAGGAGAAGGGTTATTTGATACAGAACTCATGCGTCTGACTGAAGGCGAAATCATCAGTAAAGGGGGGGCAGAAGGAATTCAGTGTATTGGTCGAGTTGGCGAAGGTATGGGACTGGCAATTAAGGTGGCGGATGGAGCTGGACGGGCAAAGTGTGCCGTTGCTATTCATTTACTTAAGCAAATGGGTTGGATTAGTCCCACGGTGGCGGAAACCCTCTCGGAGAACTTTATGAGCTTGAGCAAATTCAAGCGCCTAGATGTCGTTGGGGAACTTTCAATGATGTAGTTGCCACATTCCTAAATTTGCGTTATAGTAAATAGGTTGGCAAAAACGACGCGGGATAGAGCAGCCTGGTAGCTCGTCGGGCTCATAACCCGAAGGTCAGTGGTTCAAATCCACTTCCCGCCACCAAATACAAAAGTAAACAATCCCTGCAATCCCAAAAGGTTGCAGGGATTTGTTGTAGGCTGGTTAGCAGCGATTGGGTTACATTTAAATATTTATGGCTGTGAATTTGCGGCGTCCGATTTTAGTCGGGGGAATTGGTCTATCATTCTCGCTTTGGCTGTTGCAGAGTTTTCATGACTCAGCCGGGACAGTCGGTGAGTTTAGTGTAATTGGCGCGATCGCACTCGGCGCTGGCTTCTGGTTATTCCAGAAACAGACAGCCAAAGAGCTTCATCTGCCAGATGTCGGCCAGATGGACAGGGAAACGGTAGAAAAAGCGATCGCTCAAACCGAAGGTACGATTAGCCAGCTAGAGGCAGAGGCAGAAAAGCATCCGGCAAATGTCCCGCTAAGAGAACAACTCGCCAAAATTACGACTGAAATCGACCGTCAGGAGATGCATTTAGCAGTCACTGGCGGAAAGTCAGTCGGTAAATCTACCTTAATTCAAGTTTTAGAGTCCAACTGGGTTTCGCAACAGCCGCAAAAACTCGGCTTGCAGGAGACACCCGCGTTATTTACTGCAACTGACCAAACCCCACCCCCTTCCCTGAATCAAGAAGGGTTAGTGGAGAGGTCAGATTTAGTGCTATTTGTCACGAATGGAGATTTGACCGATCCAGAATATCAAACCTTACAGCAACTAGCGGCATCTAAACAGCGTGCAGTGCTAGTTTTGAACAAACAAGATCGGTATTTACCTGAAGAACGCGCCACGGTGTTGCAGCAATTGCAGCAACGAATGCAAGGAACGCTGAAGGGAGAGGATGTTGTGGCGATCGCGGCTTCCCCCAGCGCCATCAAAGTGCGCCAGCATCAACCGGATGGATCGGTGCGGGAGTGGATGGAAACCCCAGCGCCTGAGATGAGTGCGATCGCGGGTCGGTTAAGCCAAATTTTAGCCCAAGAAAGTCAACAGCTCGTTTGGGCAACGGCTTGGAGGGCAGCTTATGCGCTGAAAGCCGAAGCGAAATCCGCCTTAAATGAAGTGAGACGCGATCGCGCCCTTCCCGTTATCGAGCAATATCAGTGGATTGCTGCCGCCACCGCCTTTGCGAACCCTGTACCTGCCTTGGATTTGCTGGCAACTGCTGCCATTAATGGTCAGCTAGTCATGGATCTCGGTAATCTTTATCAGCAAAAATTCTCTGTTCAACAAGCGCAAGCGATCGCTGGGACAATGGGTAGCTTGATGCTCAAGCTTGGTTTAGTCGAACTGACTACTCAAACCGTTGGTGGGGTTCTGAAGAGCAATGCCATCACATTCGTCGCCGGAGGAGCGGTTCAGGGCGTCAGTGCTGCCTATCTAACCCGCTTAGCTGGTTTAAGCTTGATTGAATATTTCCAAGCGCAGGAAGCCGCTACGACAGCCGAAGGGCGTCTCTTGAATCTCGATCAGTTGCGCGAAACCCTGCAAAAAGTGTTTCAGCAAAATCAACGAATTGCTTTCTTGCAAGGATTTGTCAAGCAAGCCGTCGGGCGTCTGGTGCCAGAATCACCCCAACCTGCGATCGCGGGTAACGAGATTCCTAGTTGTTAGCCCAGCAGTAGGGTGAGCATTGCTCACCCTACTATTAAAATGTTTTATTCATAATCGAAATTTCTACTAGATCGAAGTCAAGTCATCATTTATAGTAATAGTCACTCACTTTCTTGAATTCCTTAATTTAGTGGGAACACCTGTCCCTTTGGAATTTTGAAAGAAAGTTAAGGAAGCCGAATGTGTATGCTCACAATCGGGAAATTGAAAAACACCTGGGAAAACTTCTTTAAGCTTATGAATAATTTTTTACCCATTGCTTACTTTCAGAACAAATTTGTCCCTTTTAGTGAAGCCAAACTTTCGATTGCTACCCAGGCTTTGCACTATGGAACGGGGGCGATTGGTGGATTAAGGGGGATTCCTGACCCTCAAAATGATAAGCAAATTTTACTATTTAGGTTAGACCGTCATTGCCAAAGGTTAAGTGATAGTGCTAAGTATTTACACTATGATTTACCCGCTTCCAACATTCGAGAAATTATCGTTGATTTAGTTAAAAAGAATCAACCAAACAAGTCTTTTTATATCAGACCTTTTGTATATACTTCAGGGTTAGGAATTGCCCCTAGACTCCATAATGTTGAGAAAGATTTTTTAGTTTACGGAATTGAGCTAGCAGATTATTTATCTCCCGAAGGAGTCAGCTGTCGAATTAGTTCTTGGTATCGACAAGAAGATCGCAGCTTGCCTCTGCGAGGCAAAATCAGCGCCGCATATATTACTTCTGCCTTAGCGAAAACTGAAGCGGTAGAGTCCGGTTTTGACGAGGCAATTATGATGAATTCTCAGGGGAAAATTTGCGAAGCCTCTGGGATGAATATATTTTTAGTGAGAAATGGGCAACTGATTACCCCTGGATTTGAACAGGATATTCTAGAAGGAATTACCAGAGACAGTGTCCTAACAATTGCCAGAAATTTAGGAATTAAAACAATAGAAAGACCCGTTGATAAATCAGAGCTTTTCATTGCTGACGAAGTTTTTCTGAGCGGGACTGCTGCCAAGGTTGCGCCAATCAAAAAAATTGAAAATTATCAACTACCAGAAAGCAAACCGATTACTGAGAAACTGCGAGAAAAACTCATCGCAATTACGGAAAATCGAGATCCCGATTATCAAGATTGGGTAGATGCGATCGCGCTTGAATAAGAGAATCCGTCAGACGGAGAGACAAGCGCGATCGCATCTCTAGAAACAAAACTGCCTTCCCAGGCTAAAAGAACCCCATCACTGGCGAGACTCGAAGGCGATCGCAACATTGATATTTGATTGCCACGCCCGCGTCACATCCACGGCTTACGGTTTTATTTGTATCGATGAAATTCCTCAAATCCATAAAAGCAATGCTGCCCTCTCACAAGAGGGCATTTTTGTTGGTAGAGGCGATCCGCTCATAACCCAACTCTTGATAAACGCTACGCCTTAACGCCCATCTGTCGCAGGATAGTAGTACACAGGTCGCTATTGACATCCAGAAAACCATCAATGGCAGTAAAATGGTTTTTACCAGGTTGGGGTAGATATTCGCCCTCCAAACCTTTCGCTTTCCAGGCTGCTAGAAACTCATCGGACTGGCGTTTAAATTCTTTGGATTCATCTCCGCCGTAGGTGACAATCAACGATCCGGCTTTGTCAGGAATATGCAGGATGGGGCTGTTGCGGAGAACTTCTCCCCAATTCAACTGTAAAGCGGGTTGCAGCCAGGTGTAAGGGAAGGGCATCAGGTCAAATAAACCACTAATCGCGCAGCCTCCTTTAATGATATCGGCAGGTAAACCGTAAGTTTCTTCCCAATCAGTTGCCATCAGCATCGCTGTTAATTGACCGCCTGCCGAGTGACCGGAGACATAAATTCGATGGCGATCGCCTCCAAAACTAGAAGCATTTTTATAAATCCAAGCAACCGCTGCTCGACTCTGGCGTACTATCTCATCCATTGTCACGGTAGGACACAAGGCATAGTTGGTGACGACTACTGTAACTCCCGCTTCCACAGGTGCTTTAGCGACTAAACTAAAATCCTGGCTGCTGAGCAGCCGCCAGTAACCACCGTGAATAAACACCAAGATGGGGGCATCCGGTTGAGCTGCTGGAAAGATATCCAGATGTTCGGCTAGAGTAGGGCCAAAGGGAAGCTGGAGTTTGCAAGGCAACGCAGAGCGAACGCTAGCGCTTGTTTTCACGTAGAAATCTGCGTACACCGTGAAGTCTGGCACCGACTTTTCTACGTCATATTCAGCATCCAGCTCGGCTTGGGTTGAGAAATTACGATAGAGCATAGAGCGTTTCTCGGTTGGGTGGAATAGATTGCGGTTCTAACGTTCCGTCGGGGCGTGGCATTGCCATTGTAGGGGCATGGCAATTCCCATTGCTGTCAACTTAAGAAAGAACAGCGTTTGTCAATCCGCTCATCTATCAGCAACCGATTCGTTCCCAACTCCTAAAGCAAGAACAATGGCAGCACACTCACCTAAGTCAAGCCCTGTATCTATCTGAAGGGTATGCACTTTATTTATATCCGTGACTGACTGCACCTCAATCCAGCTTGCTGACTGCACTGCTGAAACGGCTGGGTGAGTTCCCGTTCGTGCTTTGCTTTACATCAACACGCTACTTGATAAATAATTTGCTAAAGCAGCACAAATGCTCTGCAATATATATAGTTCAGAATGAACTACTCTCCTGCAATAGTCAAGACATTATTATGAGTTAAAATATAATGAAAAATATTTAAATCTCAACAATAGGAAGCATCTCAATTTTCATAGCTATATAGGGGTAAATAAATGATAATTTCCGATAAAAGAGAATTTTTGAAACTTTATGAGAATGGAAAAAGAGATTTTACTAAAGATGTATATGTAGAACTCGAAGGAGCAGACCTACAAGAAGCAAATCTCCAAGGCGCAGACCTACAAGAAGCAAATTTTCAAGGAGCTGACCTACGACAGGCAAATCTTCAAGAAGCTGACCTACGAGGAGCGAAACTCCAAGGAGCAAATTTACAAGGAGCAAAACTCCAAAAATCTAAGCTCAAAGGTGTCTATCTTCAAGGCGCAAATCTTAAAAGTGCAAAGCTACAAGAAGTAAATTTGCACGAAGCTAATCTTAGAGGTACATATCTCCAAGGTGCAAATCTAAAGCGGTGCATAGATATTGAAATAGCAAATTTCGGCGGCGCTAAGTATAATAATAAAACTAAATTTACTGACTATTTTGACCCAGAAAAACATGGTCTTATTAAAGAAAATAGAAGTGGGTCTTTTGAAAGCAGATCGCCAAATAAATTGATTAATAACGAAGAATATATACAAACCTCTCTGAGGTTAGACTTAGAAGGTTCTAGCCCAAAAATTAAGATTTTACAACTTAGAGAAGCCGTAACACAAATTAAACTATCTATTGGGCAGCGACGAGGGCAAGCTAAATTTCGTGAAAAATTGCTCACAGCTTATGATAACTGCTGTGCCATGACAGGTTGCACCGTAACAGCAGCTTTAGAAGCGGCTCATATCGTCCCCTACCAGATAGAAGAAAACTACGATGTTAAAAACGGTCTAATTTTACGAGCAGACATACATACGCTCTTTGACCTTGACCTAATTCGCATTTACCCAGAGGAGAATCCAGAAAAAAGAAAAATAGAGCTTCATACTTGCTTGCTTAACACAAGCGATTATAAGAATTTAAACGGAAACATCCTACGAACGCCTATGAAAAAAGATTATTTACCAGAAAAACATTATCTTGAATGGCGACACAAAAATTATAAATCACTATTGGGGCATTTGTTAATAAGATAAATTTTAGAATAAGGCTCTTATAAAGATGCTGTGTCTCCAGAATATCCATCAGCAACTCTAAGCCCGATCGCATCCTCCCTGGCTAAACCTCTTTTTCCCGCAGCTTCTCTCTTACCCACTTACGCCAAGTATGAATAAAAGTAGTGTCATCCAGGGTTTCTGCTTGCTGTAAAAATTGATTGATAATTTCTACAGATACAAATGGAAACGTTGGGCTATTCTCGCAGAGATTGTATGTTCCTGCCTGTAACTGGTAAATTTATACCCGCTGCCCAACATAACGCCAAACCTCAGAAACTCCTAATTGACTGTAAATTTGCAATCTTCTACTAGAGGGACTGGTAATATCAACCTCAATCACTAAATCAGGTGTAGGATCTTTGGTAAGGTCTATCGTTCTACCTTGAATGCGCTCAACATTTTGGATGTAATAGCAAGAATCTGGTTCTGCACCACGCTGTAAGTCTTCTCGATTTAGAGTTGTTGAACGAAATCCTTTTATCGGTAAATCCAACTCTTCAGTTAATGCTTCAATCATCCGTTCCAAAAGCTTCGTATTGGTTTCGTGGCGGTCGGACGGCATTGTGATTTCTAATACACCTCGATCGTAGGCAAGACGAGAAGAACGATTATCACCCATTTCAGTTAACAATGCTTGATAAGTTTGCCAACTAACCCCTTGCAGGATAACTCGATGGGTGCGTTCTCTAGGTATATCTTGAACTGGCAGGGAAGGGCTTGCCATTGTTTTAATTTTTTATAATAGAGACTATCTTATCTTGGAAGTGCTGAGTAGAAGTAATTTAACGATTCCGAAGAAAGTAGGGCGGACAAGATGCCCGCCCCACAAGTATAAACTGTCAGCTTTATTAACTACCGCCCATTTGTGCAGCGACTTCTTCGGCAAAGTTACTTTCAGGCTTTTCAATTCCTTCGCCTAACTCAAAGCGGATAAAGCGACGCACTTGGATATTTTCGCCGAGTTGGGCGACGCTTTGCTTAACCAGTTCTTCCACCACGATATTTTGGTCACGAATGTAAGGCTGATCCATCAAAGACATTTCTTTCAGGCGCTTTTCAATTCGTCCCCGAACAATTTTTTCTTTGATATTTGCTGGTTTGTTAGCTAAGTCATCCCGCCCCATTTCGATTTCTGTTTCTTTCTTGACAATTTCAGCCGGAATATCTGCTATTTTTACGTATTCCACATTCGGACAAGCCGTAATTTGCATAGCGATGTTCCGCACTAAGGTTTGGAATACTTCGCTGCGACTTACAAAGTCAGTTTCGCAGTTTACTTCTACTAGCACCCCAACTTTAGCGCCAGTATGAATGTAGCTGTCAATAATTCCTTCTGCCGAAATACGATGGCTTCCGCCGCATGTTCTACTCATACTTTTTTGGCGCAACCATGCGATCGCTTTGGTCATATCGCCATTGGTTTCATCCAGTGCCTTTTTACAATTCATCATGCCTGCACCTGTTTGTTGGCGCAGTTCTTTGACAACTTGTGCAGTTATTTCCACCAGATTTGTTCCTCCTTGACTAATAATTTTGTTGACCTCTCCCCAACCCCTCTCCTCGCAGAAGAGGGGCTTTTCCCCTTTCTTACAAAGGGAGGGGGTTAGGGGTTAGGTTTTCTCGCGCTACAATTGAGCCGAGCTAGTTATCAACTCGCACTGGTAATGGTGTCTCCAGAATTTCCATCAGCAACTCAAGGCGAGATGGGCGAGACAGCAATGGCACCAAGTTTGGCAGCGAGTAGTAATCACCTGCGAAGGTGAATGTTTCCAGCGGTACTTTAGATTGCTGCAACTGCCGCTCTAAGTAGTTGCTATGATTGCCGACTTTGACAATAATTACATTCGGCATCATCTTCAAATCTTCGCAGTACCGGGGATAAACTGTGTTGAAGTAAGGGGTGTTGTTTTCGCCTTCATCGGTGACAATAATAATCTGTTCTACCGACTGCTTCTGCTGACGCATCTTTTCTAGCGATGCACCGATGCTAGTGCAACCTTCTGGGAATAGGTGCTGGAAAGCTTTTTCCCAATCTGACAGCGCCTTACCTTGTGCTTTTACTTCAACAGCTTTGGTATCGAAAGCGTAAACAAACAAATTGCCTTCGCTAATACCAGAAATCAAAGCTGCAATTTGCTTTCCGACTTCCAGCGCCTCAGTCATGCTGCTGCTTTTGTCTACAAACAAGGCGGTAGACTTGGTAATCTTACCCCGCTTTTTCACCTGTTCGTTGACAACTTGCTCTAGTTGCGCCACAGTTGCATCATCGACGTTAGCGACACCTGCTGCTTTCATCGCCTTGAATGCAGAGACGCGATCGCTTGTTGCAGCTTCTGTCAATTTTGCATCAATCAGCGCCTTCACCTCGGCGTTTTCCATCGCACCCCGCGCTTGCAGCGACTTGAGGTTGTTAATTACTTCTTGCGGTGACATGGCGTTAACCAGCGCCATCAGCACTTCTGGCGTTACTTCCTTCACCGCACCAATGGCAACAGTGTAGGGAATTTTGTGTTCTGCAATCAGTTGTGCTTTTGCTTCTGGTGTTTCTGATGCAGCCAGTTGCTTGAGTGCAAACGCAAGACTATCTTCCGGCGGTGCATCTTTGAATAGTATGGCGTTAGCGCGATCGCTAGGGCGTATGTGCAAACTTGCATAAAGATGCTTCATCGCCTTGCGTCCCCGCACCGCTGCGCGATCGAAAAACGCTGCATTCTTTTCCCGTTCCTGCAAATAACGCCGCACCGCAGTCCGCGCCGAACGCGGTAACTTTTGCTGATGCTGCTTCATAAAGTCTACAATTCGCGCCACCTGGTAAGGCGGAAACTCTTGTAGCATCATGAAACCTGCACCCCGATGTTCGTTCAAGCTGCTGGTGAGCAAATTACCGACGAAAACTTCCTTGTGGTCGCGGACATCACCCTGGCGCTGATACCATGCAGCCAAGTGTCCGTAAAAGATGGGGTCAAGTTCGACCATCATCTTATGCACTTCTGCTACCTTACCGAGTTCCCGATGTGGCGTAGTCAGCAGACTATTGAGCATTTCTAAACGCAAGTCGCGTTCTAGTGTATTCATTGCAACTACCTCCATTGCATCTTGAAGTGTTGAGGAGGCAGATGTCGCACGCAAGTAATTTGGTGCCGCGCAAGTCGAGAAAGCTGTTTTTTTACCTTAAAAGGGTATGTAAGCTTTTTCTGTTGGGGCGCGGCGACAACTGCCATTATAATTCGCCAAGCAAGAGACTGTCATCCCTGCTAATCTAAAGGTTTCAAATCCGGTTCAAGCCAAGTTATCCGAGCTTGCCAGGACATTAAGCGATCGCGGCTGTAGTATTGCAAGGGAAAAGACTTTTTCCCGTAAATTTTGATAAACGCGTTAGCAATATCTACGATAGAAAAATCTTTCCCTGCAATCGACAGATATCTACTTATTATCCGAATCCAAAATAGAGTTATGGTTTCGTGATAGCCCCTGTCGTTGGTGGTTTGGATGCCATTAACTTTGTTGTAGTGCTGGATGCGATCGCGTATGCAATTCGTCGCTTCCGCCTCCGAGTAACGAGTGAGATACCATACTGCAACGGTTAAGTGTGCATGATGATCCCACTCGCTTCGTGGCAAGGTGCAATTCTCGAATGCCGCAATTAGATTTTCTATCTCACCGACTGATTGGTATTTCACAACCGCCATTACTTCAGAGATACTTTCGCACCTGCTACTTCTAGCTGTTGCTTGATGTCGTTAGCGTCTGCGAGAGAGATCGCTTCCTTCATCACTTTCGGCGCTGACTCAACAAAGTCTTTTGCTGCCTTCAGATCCAATCCTGTCAAAGTCCGTACAACTTTGAGGATTGCAATCTTCTTATCAGGAGGAACTTCCTCCAGAACCACATCAAACTCAGTTTGTACTGGTGGGTTTTCAGACTTGTCCTCTTTTTCCTCAGTAATCACTGTCCACTGGCGAGGAGAAGCATCAACTCTAAAAGTATTTTCAATTTGCGTAACCAGTTCAGCCGTCTCAATTAGCGTTAATGATTTTAACTGTTCTAAAATATCAAGTGTTTTTACAGACATTGTTATACTCCTCCTCATAATTGGAAATGAAATATTGACACTACGCGCAAGTTGAGAAAGCTGTTCGGATATACACGGGAGTTGAACCCGTCACTGCTTGATTATGAGTCAAGTGCTCTACCAGATGAGCTAGTATGTAAGCTTTATCGATTAGGGCGCGTAGTGGAAATTTTGAAAATTAGAAATAATGAGTGTCCCGCACAAGTTTAAAAAGCGATTCACTGGAGAGTTACCGTTACTCTACACTGCCAAATAATGGCAGCGGTAGGAATTGAACCTACATCTCCCGCTTATCAGGCGGATGTGTGTATGCTTCTCAGGTTAGGGTGCGGAACACAAAATTTAAAGCTGAGTATCCATAAAAGACACTATTTAGTTTGCAATCTGTTTTGGAAAAAATTGTCACTTCGTACAAGTTAAGAAAGCTATAGTTAACGGGAGTTGAACCCGACCTATCGATTAAGATTCGATTGCTCTACCACAGAGCTAGTATGTAAGCTTTTTAAGTTTGGGTACGAAGTGGAAGCTTTTTTTTATTTCCAGTTGGGTTAAAGGATAGTAGCTACGCGCAAGTCAAAGAAGCTTTTTTTACCTCTCCAAGCAGCGGAGAGGGTAGGAATCGAACCTACAATTCAGTTTCCTGAATGTTACCAGTTTGTATGCTTCAAGAGTCGGGGCGCGTGCCATCAATCCCCATGATTTTAAATGTTAAGTCCCGTACAAGTTAGCAAAGCGGTTATCACTTTGGCTCTCTACCCATTGAGCTACAGATACATTAAAAGCATCTGGTGGGAATCGTAGGTGAAGCCTTCTCGAAGAATACCCACTACCTCCCCAATCGTAACGGGAATGTGTGTATGCTTTACAAGTTAGGACGCGGGAAAAGTTTTGACAGTTACGCCCGTGCAAGTCGAAAAAGCTTTATTACAACTTACGACCGTTCTTACTAAACATTGCTTAGCAGTGGACGCGCAAACCGCATCTGACGAGAGACTTGGAATGCTTCGCTAGTTCGGTCGCCCGAATTTCACTACCTTAGGATCGTTATCAATGGTGTGTATGCTTTCTCTGTCAGGGCGCGGGACAGTAATAATTTTGAGTTTTGGCGTTTGAGTTTTGAATGAATTTAAAATTCAAAACTATTTAGCCATAAACTGCTTCTGGGCGCACAATTAAATCGCCACTGGGACGACGATCGACAACGTAGGATTGGAAGCGCTCGCTTCTAACATCAAAATGCTGTGCGAGGCGTTCCTTAACGGATTTGTCATTCATCCCATCCGTTACACCCAGTTGATTTTCTTCGATGTCGTAGGAACGACCTTCAAAACGAATATGAACCATTTTAGACACCTCCTTCAAGCTGGTAGGTAAAGCAAGCCAAGAAGAGAAATGCTTTTGCTTTGCTTCTCTTTAATACTACATTTGTGCTACAAAAAATGTCAAGGGGTTGAAAAACTTTTTTTGTGGCTTTTTAGCGCCAGGATTTTTTACACATCCTTGACGTAGAAAATGCGGGTGAACGCTTTGCAAAAGCCAACCGACTCATACAACCGCAACGCATCATTCGCATTTTGGGAATCGACACCAAGCTTCGCTGTATCCACACCCGCGGCTTTCAACTGATGCAGTCCCGCAAGCAACATCGCTCGTCCCAACCCCATCCGGCGAAAGCCGCGCCGAGTACCAAGGATGCCAATCCAACCTTCATTGCGTCCGCTCCGGATGTTATCCTGCGTAGCGATATGGCAGTGACAGTAGCCAGCAAATGTCCCGTCTGGAGAAACTACAATTAAATCGAGTTCCGGTCGATAATCAGGGTCACTTAACCAATGCTTGTGTTCCTCGACTGTTAAATCGAAGTGATTCCAGTGGTCAAAAAAAGACTGATTGTGCAGTTCCACCCAAGCTTCCGCATCTTGTTCGCCTTGAGAGTGGCGCAGTACGAATCCTTCTGGAAACTGCGGTTCAGGAATCGGAAGATAAAGCGATCGCTCTGCGTCGGCTACAAGCCTGCGCTCCATTGTAAGAAAGTACCTGTCAGCTGTGAAACCGCAACTATCTAACAAAGCAATGCGTTCAGCTTGGTCATTGCGGGTGCTAGAGCGTAGCTTAACACTCCTCCCTCGCTCCCGACTAACTTCCCGCATCCGTTCCTCACCCCAGGCAATGATCTGCATTTCCAGATTTCTGCCACGCGCGTTCGGATGGACGCGAAACCTTAGGAAACCCTCAACGACTGCTGCACCGTGTGGCGGAATCCACATCTGACCGCTGCCCATTAGCTGACCGTTGGCATCCTCCCACAATCGCAGATTGCGCTCTTTGTCAAACGATGGCGACTCAAAAGCCTGCCGTAGTTCGGCGACAGACGTGCCTTGGTCTAGGCGATCGACTGCTTCGCAGGCGTTAAAAAAGTGAGCGATCGCTTCTAAATCTGCTTCCCCTGCATAAGGACGCATTGTTAAAGTAATCATAAAATTAGCTTAGATGCCTACATTGCCGTAATTCCGGCAATTAAAGTTGCAATTCACTACAGGCATACTACAAGCAATTGCGGAAATAACACCTCACCTGATTGGGTGACAAGCTGACATTGCAGCCGATACTTTGCAGCCAATACTTTGCGATCGCGATAATTTTTGCACTGCTTAAGGCGATCGCAACTTTTCAAAGTAAAGGAGAGGATGCTCGTTGACGACTTCCCGTCCCGTTTGCCTCATCCCTAGCTTCTCAAGCACCCGCACAGAGGCAATATTCGGTTCGTCCACATCCGCCCTCACCTTGGGAAGGGCAAGCTTGTCCAGAGCATAGCTCAACACTGCGCTGGCGGCTTCTGTTGCGTAACCATATCCCCAGCGATCGGGATGAACTCCGTAGATTAAACTGGGAGTCCATTCCTCTGAAGGCAAGAAGCCAGCAAAACCGACAAGATAGTCAAGGTCGCGCATAAAGACTAGCCAGAGTCCGTACCCATGCTGTTCAAAGTTGGCGAGGCTGTCCTCGACGAATGCTTGCGCCTCGTCAGACGAAATTATCCGGTTGTCGAATAGGAAATATCGAATGCGATCGCTCGTCCAGAGCTTGTGAATGAGTTGGATATCCTCTATCTGGCAAAGTCGAAGCTGTAATCTAGTTGTTTGGAGTACGCAACTCATCGTTATTAAATTAATCCGCACTCTTGTGAGCAATAGCCATCATGTGAGCGCTCATTCCTAAGGTAGACGGTTCTGTTTCCAGCCAGCGAATCGCTTCCAAGAGTCGTTCGCGACGCGCTGAATCACCCCAACGCTCCTCGAAGTTTTGTAGCAACCAGCCTGGTCCTTCGATCGCAAATACTCCTTGACACTGTAAGCCTGCTTCTTCAATCTCTGTTTTCAGTTCTTCGGGATGATGGAAAAAGGTTGTTGTAAAGTAATCAGGATGGTTGTTTGGGTTGCGATGTTGACCATCAGTCAAATCGCCTTGAACGATTTTCACAAATTCTGGGTCATCTAATTTGCCCTCAAACAATCCAGCTAAGGTCGAGGCGAAGCGGGAAATTCCAGCCGCGAAGACAATCCCTCCGTTTCTTAAGATGCGATGAGCCTCAGCTAAGGCAGTCATGCGATCGCTGCGCTCGGTCAAGTGATACAAAGGACCAAGCAGGAGAACAACATCAACACTTGCCTCCTCTCGATTTAACTGGCGGGCATCCCCAACCGCCATACTTGCAAGTGGGCGAGCTTGTTGAGACTCGGAAGAACGCTGAGCCTGCTCTATATGTAAAGGAACCGCATCAATGAGATGAACTTCATAGCCTTGTTGAGCCAGCCAAAAAGCGTAAATACCAGTACCGCCCCCAACATCAAAAATCGTTGCCGGTGGAGGGGGCAAGTAACGACTGAGAAGTTCTTGGGTTCGGGCTAATTCAAGCTGACCTACACTGTTCAATAAACGCTCAGCTTCTCGACCTCCCTCATAGTGAAGAAGTGCTTCATCTGGGAGCAGGTTGTCTAACCCGGATTGCTCAGACATCGTGTTTCCTCCTTATGAAGGTAGTATCACAAAAGGGATTGCGAAGCGCTACTGCTTTCAGCAAAGGGCAAAGGTAACATCACGAAAGCGGTCTAACGGCAAGCTTCATCAGCATTAGAGGACTTCAAGCGAAACAAAAGATCGCCAATCTGTCCCGTGCATACATGTGTTGTGCGGCGTGACAATGCTAAACTACGCAACCCTAGAAATTGATCCATTCCTTGTAATTATTACCAACCCCCAGAAGTTCCTCATAGTCTTGTTGAATAACCGACCAATCACCGTAACCTTGCTCAACACAGTCAAGGTCAAGGCATATCTGAAAGATGCTGCCTCGAACATCATCTGAAAGATTGTCATGTTCCTGGGCTAGGAAATACAACTTGCTGAACAATTGACTATGTTTGGGTTGTGCAAATTTCCCCTGTTCAGGCGAAAGGGTTGGATACACGTCGCCAAGCTTGGCGATCGCAAGCCGGAACGAAATCTCCAAATCCTTTGTACCTGGAACCAAATCCAACAGGTGAATGATATCTAGAAGATGTTTGGTTGTACTTATCGATAGTTCAATCATCCAATCTGACGGGCGATCGCTCTCTTCAATGAGTTGGTCTACCCAAGCAATAACCTCGTTGGCTAAACAAAGCCCTAGTAACATCCCTATTGAAAAATAATCAGCATACTGTCTCAAGCTAGGTTGCATCTTACAACGTCGTCTTCAAGTTTGATTGGATTGGCAATTTGAGCGTAGCTTGAACACGCTTGAAGCTGTAATCTGGTTGTTTCGAGTACGGAACTCATCTTTATTCGGTATCCAATGCTCCAAACGGTTTAGCATCTGACAGGTCAAAGATTTCAATCGCATCCTCACGGCGAATCATACGTTTTCCAAGGTGCGGGAAATCGGCAATTTCTATATCGAGGTTTTCTCCTCCCATTAGGTAAACTAAGTCGTCATCGCCTGTATTCCTCAGATGATGAGCGACTGAAGGAGTCGGGAATGCCATGAAGTCTCCTACACCAACCTCAAATTCTTCCCCGTCAATTTCCGCAATTCCGCAGCCGGATAGGATGTAAATCCATTCTTCCTCGCGGGAATGGGAATGATAGACAAAGGATTCCTTTCCGGGAGGGACTTTCGCAAAGTTGACTCCGGTGCGCTTTAGTCCGAGCAAACGCCCCATTTGTGTCCCTGAGATTTCGGATTTCGGATTCCAGGGGTGGGAGAATGTTTGCATATTGTCTTCAATTTGTTGACGCCGCAAAATCAAAGATTTCTTGTCTGCCATGTTCGTAACCCTCAGATGGTTTACTAGATACCTAACAGCTAAATTCAGCGATCGCAATATGGGGTTTCATAGAGGTCTCTCCTCGCGAGCAAAATATAAGTTTGGATAGCGACACTGTTACTCATCTACTGAAGATACACACCACTCTGCCGCTTTTTGGTCAATGGTTTTGATAAAGTCGTCTTTCCCGTCCATATATCCTTCTATATCATCAGGATACATCTCGGCTAATTTCCGCTTAAGGTTACTGTATTGCTGTGCATCTTCAGGATGAGCAATCATGTAATCTCGAAATGCTAAGTGACGCTTTACCTGTGCTGAACCAATCTCGAATGTATGAACGTGATGTGTTCTGATACCTGCTTGGCTATTCTTGCGGAAGAATCGACGACCAGGAATTCCATAATCACCCATCACTTCATAACCCAGTGACTCCATTGCTGCACTCTGCTCATCTACACGAGAAATGTCTTTCACTTCAACCAACAGATCGATAATGGGCTTTGCGTAAATATTGGGAATTGCCGTGCTACCAATATGATGTATTGCAACCATATTTTTACCCATTGCCTCGGCAACTTGCTGCGACTCAGCCTCGAACGCATCTCGCCACTGTAGATTGTGTGGAACTACTTCAACTTTGAACGGCATGACTGGCACCTGTAGTAATGCAAGATTCTTGGAATGAGGAGTAATTCTTGGCTACACTCGCCGATTCTCCAATTGCGAAATTCTTAATTTGTAGATAAGTGCTGTCTGAGGTCATTAATCTTGTATCAGTTTGAGAGGGTCTGGCATTTCGGTGTATTCAGTTGGGGAACCGCTGATTTTAAGCCAAGAGAATTTGGAAGCAACAAAGAGGCAGATATCGCGATCGCAATTAACCTGGATTTTGTGCAACTTTACTGGCAAATCGACTACTGGCAAATCGAGAGACTGTGTGTTTGCAGATAATCCCGCATCCAGGCACAGTTTAGAACCAGTAGGGCATCCAGATCCAAATTCCATAAAATAATTGTGCGATCGCTACTAGCTGAAGCGATTGTTTGACCATCTGGGCTAAAACTTATCCCCAAAACGCTATCAGTATGCCCACGTAAGGTTTTGAGCAATTTCCCACTCAGGCTCCAGAGTTTCACCGTTCCGTCAGAACTGGCAGAAGCGAGAGTTTGACCATTCGGGCTGAAGCTGATGCTATTGACTCGATTGGTATGTCCGGTTAAGGTTTGGAGCAACTGACCGTTGCTCCAAAGTTTTACGATTCCATCAGCACTGGCAGAAGCGAAGGTACTACCATTGGGACTGAAGCTGACATCTAAAATACCAGCACTATGTCCCGGTAGAGTGCTGAGCAAACTTCCGTTATGCCAAAGCTTCACCGTTTCGTCAGCACTCACAGAAGCTAAAGTCTGTCCATCCGGGCTAAAACTCACGCTTGTTACCGATTCCTGATGTCCGATTAAGGTATCCAGCAGAGTTCCATCCCGATTCCAGAGTTTCACAGTTCTGTCAGCACTCGCTGAGGCTAAAGTCTGACCATCTGGACTGAAACGAACACTCAAGACACTAGCAGTATGTCCCTGGAAGGTCTTCAGAAGCGTGCCGTCTTTGTGCCACAATTTTATCGTTTTGTCTGCACTCGCTGAAGCAAACGTCTGTCCATCCGGGCTAAAACTGATACTGGAAATCTCCCCATTGTGTCCTTTGAGAGTTTTTAGCAGTTTCCCGTCTTGATGCCAAAGCTTCACTGTTTTGTCGGCGCTGGCGGAAACCAGAGTCTGACCATCTGGACTAAAACTTACACCCCGCACCTCAGAATCATGCTTCTGCAAAGTGGGAAGTTTCTCAGTGTTAGGGTGCCAAAGTTTAACTGTAGTATCGGCGCTGGCAGAAGCCAAACTCTGACCATCGGGGCTGAAACTCACACTGTAAATCGAAGCGCTGTGTCCTTTGAGGCTAGAAACAAGCGTGCCATCCAGACGCCAGAGTTGCACCGTTTTGTCCGCACCGGCAGAAGCCAAAGTTCGACCGTCTGGGCTAAAACTAACCGCCCAAACGAGATCCTTGTGTTCGGTGAAAGTTCTGTAGGGACGAGTTTCAAACCCTCCCAGACTCCGATTCTGACGCCAGAGTTTCACTGTAGTATCTGCGCTGGCAGAAGCCAAAGTCTGACCGTCGGGGCTGAAACTGACGCTATTGACTGAAGCAGTGTGCCCTTTTAGAATCCCTAGCAATTTACCATTGCGGTGCCACAGTCTAATTGTTTTGTCGGTGCTAGCTGTTGCTAAGGTTTGGCTGTCTGGGCTGAAGTGAATACTTGTTACCCAAGAGCGATGACCCTTTAAGGTGACAATTAGGCTGCCGTTCCGCCGCCAAAGTTTCACCGTTTTGTCCGCACTGGCAGAGGCGACAAACTGACCATCTGGGCTAAAAGCAACGCTATTGACTTTGCCCGTGTGCCCTTTGAGAGTGGTTAAGAGTCTACCGTCCCGGTGCCAGAGTTTCACCGTTTTGTCATAACTCGCAGAAGCCACCATTTGGCTGTCTGGGCTGAAGCTGACGCTTTTTACCTTGTCTCGATGTCCCTCCAGCGTCGTCAACAGCCTGCCATCCGGTTGCCAAAGTTTCACTGTCCCGTCATCACTCGCAGACGCGATGGTTTGACCATCCCGGCTAAAACTGAGGCTAATGACCGTTCTTTGATGTCCCTCTAGACGGTTATACTCTCTGACGCCGTAGACTGCTTGCTGTAGAACCGTTACCACTCGAATGCGAGTGTCGGGTTTGGCTTCGATAGATTGTTGTAGCTGTCTACCTGCCTTTAAACTTTCCAGCAATGCTTCTAGTTCTTTATTTGAAGCTAAAAGTTCATCGGAGGAGGCACTTAAAGCATTGAGTTGAGCATCAATTTCACCCGTTTCGGCTCGCTGCCATTGCTTTGTAGCAATTCCCACTAGCAATCCTAGTCCTATCAAACCGCTCGTGAGTCCCAGGATAACTTGTCTTCGTTGGCGATCGCGTACTCTCTGTTCTCGTGCTTGCAGTGCCAAACTCGCCTGTATAAAAGTTTGTTCCGTTGAACTCAGATCCACCGAACGTTCGACGTACCAATGTTGGGCTTCTAATAATGGCGCACCTCGCCACAGTACCCCCTCATCTTGTTGGCTATCCCATTGTCGCAAAGCTATCCGCAATCGCTCCTGCCAAGTCCGGAAGCTGCGGTCATCTTCTAGCCACTGGCGCAAGCGTTGCCACTCTCTAATCAACGCTTCATGGACGATTTCGACGGTTTCAACCCTGGTTGCCTCATCTTGTCTGCTAACAACCAAACGTGCATCTGCTAAGCGCGTAACTAAGTTCCAATTGTCTTGTCCTACGTCGGTACGGGTGGCGATGCGGCGAGTATCGGCAGTGCCTTCACCGGGATGCACCAATTGGAGAAAGATACGCTTTGCCTGTTGCTGTTCTTCCGGTTTGAGTGCTGCATACACCTGTTCGGCATAACTAGCGAGTGCTTGTTCGACACCCCCAATGGCATCATAAGCAGCATGAGTGAGGATACCGTTGCATTGTTGTTCCCACAGCAAGGTCAAGGCAAACTCCAGTAAAGGCAGAGAACCGGGTTCGCAGCTAACGGCATCTAGTATGCGCGATCGCAATCCTTCCTCGATTTGTACGCCTAAATTTTGGGCTGGTTTTGCGATCGCGGCTTGCAGTTCTAAGCGGCTCATTTGCCCTAAAAATTCTGGGGGGAAGCGTTGCAACGCAGAGGCAAAGGGATGGTAAGAAAGGGCGTATTCGCAGAAATCCGCTCGTAAAGTGAGAATTAGGGTAAAACTGGGTATCTGGTTAACAGCAGTTAATAATTCATCTTGAAAGCGTTGACGGATTTCAGCTTCCTGACAAAGCGTGTACAATTCCTCAAACTGATCGGCAAATAAAAGCAGATGGTCAGTTGTGGGAGTTTTATCTAGAATTCGCTCTAACACAGCGATTAATGGCAAGTCACCCTGCTGAATTGCCGTTGCTAGTTTGTTGATTTCAACCAAACGATCTGTTTCACGCAACTGCGGTTCTAATAGGGGAATCAGCTGTTCTGCCAGTTTTAAAAAAGGACGGTTCCCCGGACGAAAGCTAACAATTAGCCAATTTTCTATCTGACGCAGACGTGGAATTAAGCCTGCAAATACTGCGGAAGATTTGCCGCTACCGGAAGGGCCAATCGCAGCGACGAGTGGCTGATTATATACTGCTTTCAACAGTTTCTCAGTGAAAGCTTCTCTACCAAAGAAAAACGGTGCATCGGCTTCTTGAAATGCAGACAAACCCCGATAGGGACAGGGAACTTGCCCAGTTTGTACGGGCACGGCACTGCCGTGCCCGTACCCGTCAAGAGACCCTTTTCCTCTATCATGTAATCCTTGCCAAAAGATGGGCACCGCTGTGGGATTTTGGCAGATTACTGGCAACCAACTGGCGCAAGGACATCGATCCTCTAAAGCTTGCAACTGTTCTCGTGCTTCTCGCACAGAGGTATAAAAAGACTCACCCCTAGAAAAAGAAGTGAGAAAATACTTGAGAAATTCCTGAGCAACCAAGTCAGGGACTGGTTCCCGCATGACAACGATTTGGGGAATATGCAGGCTTTCGAGGGAACGTGCTAAGCCGAGTCCATCGCAGGAGTTGAAAACTGCCAGTTGTAAGCCGCGTTCTATTGCTCTTCTTAGAGCATAGGTTAACTCGGTGATGGATAAGCGATCGCTACCATTAATTTCAATCTCGCCCGTTTCGCCACAAGCAAGGCTGGAACTATGTCCGGCAAAAAATAAGATATCCCACCCAGATGAGTCCCAAAGTTGTTGGTATAACTGGCGGCGTTGCGGTTGGACTAAAAAGACAATTTCTGCATCATCAAGTAAACTTGAAAGCAACTGTCGGTCTGCTTCTATATCAATCCCATTCCCATTCCCCAAAATCGCTAAAATTCTGGTTTTTTCCCGTACTGGTGCGTCAGTTTCTACCCGTTCGTAAGCAGTTGCTCCCAGCGCTACTTCTGCCTTAGGGTAACGCCCGAAAAAATCCCATAAATGCCAAGGGAGTCGTCGCAGTTGGCTGTCTTCTATTTGCAGAATCAACCGCACTGTATCGGTTGGTAATAATTTTTCGAGTAATTTTTCTCGAATCGGGCGAAATGACTCAGCTTTGAGCCAGATTGCCAAACTATCTGCTAAGGTTTGAGCTGATTGGCGGCAAGCGTCAAGTAAATCTTTTGGAGAACCCTGAGTAATTTGCCCCCCTCTTTCTTCCAAGCGAAATAGGAACGACAGACTGCGATAGAGAGACTGCCAGTGTTCGTATTGTTCCAGTAACTGAGTTGCTGGAGGCAATTTACCTTTGGTACGGGTGGTGACAGTATGGTTGCCTTCTTCCCGAATTTCCAGCGTTGCTACTGCTCCTAGATGCAAGTCACCATCAATATCCAGGATGACCAATTTTTCCATCGCTGCCTGCTTTCGGGAACTCTCAGGGATTAAACTGCTACAGCACTAATATAGTCTTAAACCTCGCCCAGATAAGACTAGGGGAGAGCGCCTATTCCAGCGAGATTAGAGGATGTTTTAAAAGTGGGGGCAATGTAGGCACTTGTTGTGCAAATAGATCGCCTACATTTTGGCGATCGCTCGTTGATGTCGGCGGACTTCAAGAAGTGGTGGGAGAAGCGATCGCTTACAATAAAGTGAAAACTCCTGTGTGCCAACATCATGCAAATCGTCCTACCACCTGAAGTTGAAGCCCTTGTGCAGCGCCAACTCATCAGTGGCAAATACAATAGTGCGATCGAGGTCATCCTTGCAGGTGTCAAACTCCTTGAGCAACAGCAAGACATCTACCAAGGACGACTCCAAGAACTCCAACAGGACGCACTGATTGGCTGGGAAGCGTCCCAACGCGGTGAAGTTGTTGATGGTGCAACTGCAATGGCACAAATCCGCGTCAATATGCGCTCGCGGTACAATTCCTCCGAAGCATGACTGCACAATTTCGCCTCACCAAACCCGCAATTCGAGACATTGAACAAATTGCAGACTATATCGCTCGTCAATCAGGACTCGATCAAGGTGATCGCTTTTTGAACAAGCTCGACGCTAAATTTGTGAAAATTGCTCAGTTTCCAAATCTTGGACGACAACGAGATGAGATTTTACCGGGTCTACGCAGTCTCCCGATGGATAACTATCTCATCCTCTATATGGCGCTCGGACAGGACGTAGAGATTTTTCGAGTTGTCAGTGGCTACCGAGATTTGTCAGCCCTCTTCAGAGATGCTGATGATTGATTTTAACCTGAACTTACCCCGTGCAAAGGTCACTAACACAACGCCCTTTTAGTCTATAAATAGCATTATCTTTTCAGCAACACTAACAGTTTAACGCGATGGGATGGGTTGCAAAGCACCTATAGCAGCCCTAAATGATTCGTGAATCCCTGTTCCAGACGCGATATATCGCGTCTGGAACAAAGCGATAGGATTTTGAATTATCAATCTAAACCCACTCATACAAGACTTTTATTATCTGTAAATCCTAGATGGCAAAGGCTTCTGTGATGCTAATATCTCCTAAGGCTATTTTGACACTAAATTGTTCCCCCAGTTGTCCGCTGAATTCATATTGCATGAAGGTGTCAGTCCCACTTGCAGTTATTTCTCGAAATATTTCCCCAGATTCTGTTAATACCATTAATTTCAGTTGAGGTGGCAGTGGTGCTTGGAGATTGACAGAACAAACTTGCAGATGGATGCCCAATCTTTCCCGGTTTTCTGGCTGGAGGGTGACAATTAAAACAACTGTTTTTGTTTGCAACTCAATTTGCTTTGCCCGCCTTACAGTTGACCTGCGTAATGCTAAAAGGGGCGTTTGCGACGTCAACACCTCTTCTACTGTCTGCCAACCTGACTCGAAGAGATTTTGTAACCAGTTGTTTAAGTGAGATCGCGTCTTGTTGGGTGCAGCAGACAGCGCCGATTCGAGTTGATCTAAATACTCAATCAGCGCATCGAGGGATTGCAAGTCATTAAGTTGCAGTTCCTCTGGCGGATTGTCAGTAGCGATCGCAGGGTCAAATCCTATTAGATGTGCTTCCTGTAAGTAGACTGGTTCCCCTGGAGTAGAACGCGATCCAAACTGAACTGCCACATAGCCAACTCGGTCTTGCATCACTTCTGGCGGTAGCGTAACAGATGTCTCCCCAGGCAGGACAGGACGGCACTCTAACTTACCTAAGTTGGGCAAAACCAGATCTGCCACATCAAACATTGCTCGCATACCAGGATGCCAGCTATCGCTTGAGGTGAGATTTGGTTCATATCTCAGCCATTTTAGGTAGCGGTGAACTGCCCAGACAGCTAGGGTATTGAGATATACCCGCACCCCCTTTTCGGGAGTCGCTTGCTCTTGTGCAAATTGTCGCGCCAGCTGATGGGCGGTGTCACTCAGGGGAACGCTAACAGAAGGAGGTGCAATATTATTCATAAGTCTTCTTCTACATTTGGTTGATAGCCCAAACTTCTAGCGATCGCTTGCAGAAGTGGGAGTCCTTTGTTTTTCCAATGCCAGTTCAGGGTGTTGTAATTAATGTTGAGATCCCGTGCTACAAGAGCGAGTTTGTCGGGTGGATACTTTAAGAGCAGGCGCTGGCTGAGGATTTGGCAGTTACACTCTGGATAAGCTTGGGGATGACATCGGCGAAGTTTGCCTTCCGGATCTCGATCGATATATTGCTTTAGCTGAACCCCAATTCTTTGATTTTTCCGCTGTTCCTGTTCTCGCCGGGTTTGTTCTTCTATTTCTAAGAGCGTACAGGGAACTGAAGCCGCCAAGCGATCGCCAAAAGTTTCGCTCCCCTCATCCCCCAAGGGCACATCAAGCGAGAGGGGTGGTTTCCTCACTTGTTCTTGAAATTCCGCTTGCGGATTCTTGGGATTTTTGGCGCGAGTCTGCTGGGAGGAATGCAAGTCGCGCACTTCATATTTCAGGCGTAATTTCAGGTTAATCCAAGCCACCAAACTCTTCTCTAAAGAAGGCTGTCTGGGTTCAAATTCCTGTATCTCATCACCCAATTTCAGCAATGTATCATCCAAAGCTTCCAAGTAATCTGGGTGCGCGGATCTCGCTAAACCAGGGAGTTGCTGAATTTCGATCAACAGCTGATTCATCGCTTTTCGCCAGCTAAGGCTCCCAGATGGATGCTGACGGACTGCTTCAATTAATTTGCCAAGCCGCTCATCCCGTTCGTTCATAACAGGGAATTCAGTCAGATTCTCTCCTCTGGGTGTTAAGTCCTATCGAATCTATCTTCGCTTTTCACAGGTTTTATAAAGTTTTGTAACAAATATCGGGGATATCCCCACAAGTTTGAGGCAGGTGCCTGAGAGATCCGTAGAGCGATACCTGAATCCCTAATAGGAGGAGATGCCATGAACCACTTTGCAATCCTAATGTACTTTTTGCGCGATCGCCAAAAATTTCTGGAAGAAATTAGTAAGGGAATAAGACTTGAAAACAAGATTGTTGCCCTATTAATTAGCAGCTCAGTGTTTTTTGCACTTTATGGAGCCATCATTGGCTCCTTTAGTGGCGGATTGCAAATGGTTGCTTCAGCGATTAAAGTACCAGCCTTGTATTTAATCACGATGGGTATTTGTTTACCTACTTTATATTTTTTTGATGTGATTTCTGGCTCTAAGCGCAGCTTTGGACAATACCTAGCTTTGCTATTAGCTTCAATGTCAATCGTTGGCGTGATGCTGTTTAGCTTTGCACCGATCACCCTGTTTTTTCGCCTTTCCGTTAATGACTATCAATTTTTTAAGCTCTTAAATGTACTGATTTTTACGATTACTGGTTTGATTGGAGTGAATGTTTTTTATCGAAGCCTGATATATATCAACGAGCAAGATTCTGAAAGTCCAAGAAACCGCACAGCGATGATTCGAGGCTGGTTAGTGCTATATGGCTTTGTCGGGAGCCAACTTGGATGGACACTCAGACCTTTTTTCGGGACTCCTGATAGACCCTTCGAGCTATTTCGCCCATTGGAAAGTAACTTTTACTTTCACCTTTTGAAAGTAATTGCTGGCGCACTAGGTTTTCGTTAAGCACGTAACAGGAACCAACTGATATGCAAGCTGACTTAGAAAATTTGCAGCTAACAAAAGAAGAGGTGGAAACGTTGGTTGATTTAGATACTAGCACTGCCCTAGCCATTGACGCCTATAGAGGATTTATCCTCAAGAATCCCAAGCAGATGCTATCAGTTCTCCTGACGGAACTATTTATATTCATGCTGGTCTTAATTTTCATCATGCCTGTGACTTTAATCATGCTTCGCAATGCAGGAGCTTTACCTGTAAATACAGATGGTGTCACCAAATTATTAACCCTAATTTCAGGTATTTCCCTGTTGGGTATCTTGATTTGGAATGCTTATTTTTGGAAACAAGTTAAAAAAGTCAAATCTTTAGCGAGGTTACTAGATAAAGTCGATAAGTACAATCGCGTAATTCAAGCGATCGCTCTCATCGACGAACTAGAATCAGCAAGCCGCTCACCCTCTCCGTGTAATAGCCTTAGCACCAGAAAAGAAGTTATCCAAGCTTTGAGCATTACTAAAGAAACTTTGAGCAGCGCTTTACAAGCGGAAAAGCTCATGAGGAAACATCGTAAGTTTCTGGGCAGGCATTATGAATTATTTGCAAACCTTGAAGAAAATCTTACGGTCTTAATGTCATTTAATCTGAGCGGTCACGTAGATGAATATAGTCGCTTACTCAATGAATCTTTGCAAATTGGGATTAGCGTGTATAAGGAGTTGAAGAATTAACGAACCGCAAAGGACGCCAAGAGCGCAAAGGAAGGGAAAGAAGAAAATTTTAGGAAATGCTTAAAATTGCTATTGAATAAATAGAGTCTAAAGATAGCTTCAATCTTACTCAATTGATTGCTAATAACAATTAATTGTTTATCCAATTGTTTTCTAACAAATGCAAAATTTGATTCTAGGTATACCTGAATTATGAAAAATCTGCTTCATGCCACATTCCACGCCATCTTTTGGTTCTGTAATATTACATTTTTGCTGGTTTTCTTCGTCGGTATATTCCCTGCGAATGCGAGTCACATCCTCAAAGCTGCGTTGTCGAATAGTCCGAACGAAAGAGAACTCTTCATCACCCTTGCTGTTCCGACTGTAATATCGATTATCTGTACGGTGCTGGGGCTGCGGCGTTTCCGCAAGCAACCTTTACAGTTGATACGTCTGTTTTATGGCGTGGAAGCACCCCTATTTCTCTTGTGCATACTCTTCTTGTTCCTCCGGCAGGGATTCCGCATCAGGCTAGCGGAATTCACCCCTGCTAGTGCTTTGATTTTGGGCACGGTGGGCGTTTGTATGGTTGCCTTTTACCTCGAAGTGCTATACGGCTATGCAAAACGCCATCGAGCGATCGCATGGTTGCAAATGAGCGCTCACAGTCTGATGCCTGGGGTTGGTGTATACCTGGGGTTGCTGCTGCTATTTTATGCCGCACCCGCCGCTGTCTTTCTCTTGTTCTACTTCTTCCAATTTCAGTGGGTAAGGGACTTTGGGTATATATGGACTTCCGGAAACTGGTGGATGCCCGTCTCTTTTATGCTCTTTTGCGTGAGCGTTGTCCTATCCCTGTTCATGCCTTGGATATTGGCAAGCTACTATATTCAATCTGGACAGCGAATTTTACGCGCTTTTTCCGCACAGTATGGGCGAAACCGCACTGTTATTGGTTCGGGGACGGTGGTGACTGTTTGGATGATTCTGTGCCTCTCATTCAATGCACAGCCCCAAATCCAAGCATTTAAGCTGTTAGAAAACCCAGCACCATCAGATAGCCAAAAGGCAGCACTCGTAGCCAAGTCCGATTTGATTCGGGATGGACTTTTGAATGCTTACTTTTCTTCTTATCGGTATCTTGGCACGGCAGAAGAGAATGACCATATCCGCGCCATATATGAAAGCGTCTTTGGCTTGCCAGAATCGGTTTCCCAGTTCTTCCAAGACAGTTACAATCACCTGATGTCGCCGTTTTTTTACAACGGTTCCGAAAGAGATATGCAAAAAGCCGGAAAGCTTTACGCCCAGTTTTTCGACAAGCCAATTCAAAAAGCGGAACGAGAGGCAATTCAACACGCCTTGCAATCTACTGATAATTTGGGCGATGCAAAGGCAGGGTTGCTGAATATTAACCAGGAAAAGGTGTTGTTGCGATCGCAACAAGTCACCGTTAAACCACAGGGCGACTGGGCAGATGTGGAACTCTACGAAGTTTATGCCAACCAAACCACTGCTGTTGAGGAAATATTCTATTCTTTTTCTTTGCCAGAAAGCGCGGCAATTACAGGAGTGTGGCTGGGCGACAGCGAGAACTTAGCCAAGCGCTTCCCCTTTAAGGTTTCGCCACGCGGTGCCGCTCAGAAAGTCTATACTTCACAGGTAAGGCGTTGGCGTCCCGTCGATCCAGCTTTACTTGAGCAAGTTGGGCCACTTCAATATCGTTTGAGAGCCTTTCCGATTCCTCCCCGCTTATCGCCACAGGAACAAGCGGAGTCAGAAAATCAACCAACCGAGATGCATCTGTGGCTAACCTATAAAGTCATGCGACAAGAGAAAGGGTGGGCGTTACCCCAGCTAGGGGAGAAGCGTAACATCTTTTGGAATCAGGACACCCAGCGTATCCGCAACGGAGAAGTGGTGTCACGTTTTGGTGACGAATGGTTGGAACCATTTTTGCCAGCAGCTGGGCAATATCAGCCAAGCGTGCATCAGGTTAACTTGGCAAATGGCTACCAAATCTCAGCCAAGCCATTAGCGGCAAAAGATTATTCGATGCCTCAAGGGAAGCGGTTTGCGGTCATTCTTGATGCTTCCCGGAGTATGGCAACACATACCAGAGAACTGGGTGAGACTCTGAGTTGGTTGGAACAAAATGGCTTTGCTGACAATATTTTCGCTAACAATGATGCCGATTTGTATATCAGTGCGTCCCCTGGTGCAAAACCGCAGCGCATCGATGATATTAGTCGCTTCAATGCCAACAAAATGACATTCTACGGCAGTATACAACCCAAAGAAATGCTGCGGCAGTTTACCCAGATGCGGGGCGATACGCCCTACGATGGCATCTTATTAGTGACGGATGAAAGCGGTTATGAGTTATCGGACAATCGCAAGGATGTGCCAGTAATGCCTGCACCTTTGTGGGTAGTGCATCTCGGATCGTTGTCACCTGCGTATGACGATGCCACTCTCAAAGCGATTCAAGACAGTGGTGGCGGTGTGTGTACCAAAATTTCCGAAGTTTTGGAGCGACAGGCAACCAAGGCAGCGTTAGGGTCATCTGTGGTCAGTGTGGTGGATGGCTATGCCTGGGTTATGGAAAAAGTTGAGGGAAATAATCAGAGTGCTAATACAACTCAAAAGCCCGACAACAAAGGTTTTGAAGCTCTGGCGGCGCGGCAAATGGTTTTGGGGTTAAGCAAAAAGATAGATGGAAAGCAAATTGCTCAACTGGATGCCATTCATGCGATCGCGAAGACTTACAAAATTGTCACTCCCTACTCGTCCATGATTGTACTGGTCAATGACGAGCAACGAGAGGCACTTAGAATTGCGGAAGCTCAGAAAGACCGTTTTAAGCGTTTGGTTGAAGATGGAAAAGAGCAGCTGAGGCAACCGAACAATCGTTTTAGCGCTAGTGTACCCGAACCGTCCACGATTATCGGATTGGTAGCGATCGCGTTGTTCCTGATTCGTAGTCGTCCACGTAGTGTCAAACTGCCATAGATGTACGTTTCGGCTGCGATGCAATACATCACTAGGGACATGGCAATCCCCATTAGTGTTAACTTAATGTTTCTCGGTAAGCTAGAGATAAGCACTACTGCTGATGCTCTCGGTTGTCCAAGACTGCAAGTTGCATCTGCGATCGCGCGACTTGGAAAGCGTGGTTTTTTGGATGCATTAATTGTCTAGGTAATGCTTGCGTGCCCTAACTTTTAGAGCATACATACTGTTTACGAGAGGATAAGTATCCGTGGCTTCGACTCGATCGAAGCAGCGAACGTGGGAGGAAGGGGCGAAGAACCTGGGAGGTAAGCGATTAAGTAGCTATCCTTTAAATAGTGTGTAATAACTAACCAGCGGAGTTCCTTTTCGATTGCGATCGCTTTGCTCTATTAACTTGCACGCAAGCAATCCTTAATATATATAATTAATGGCGAAACAACGACTTGACACCTTATTAGTAGAACTTGATTTATGCGCCTCCCGGCAGTTAGCACAACGGCTAATTCGGGCTGGGGAAGTAATGGTCAATCAGCAAGTCATTGATAAGCCGGGAACGGAGGTAGAAACCGAGGCGCAAATTAAAATTAAAGAGCGATCGCGTTTTGTTTCCAGAGGCGGTGAAAAACTCTCCAAAGCACTTGAAGAATTTGGCATTTCCGTACAAGATCGAATTTGCTTAGATGGCGGAATTTCTACTGGCGGATTCACCGATTGTTTGCTGCAAGCTGGGGCAAAAAAAGTTTACGGCGTTGATGTCGGTTACGGACAAGCTGACTGGAAATTACGCAATGATGCGCGGGTAGTGTTGAAAGAAAGGACTAATCTGCGCTATCTCACACCAGAGGAATTGTACGGTGATGAACCGCCAGCAGATTTAACGGTTGTAGATGTTTCGTTTATTTCCCTAACCAAAATTCTCGATGCTTTGTGGAAATTGACACAGCCTCCCAGAGAAGCGGTATTACTGGTGAAACCTCAGTTTGAAGTCGGGCGATCGCGTGTTGGGAAAAAAGGTGTAGTGCGAGATCCTGACGATCAGGCAGATGCTATTTTCCAAGTGTTACAAGTCGCGCAACCGTTGGGATGGCAATATCGTGGCTTAAGTTGGTCGCCGGTGACAGGACCTGCTGGTAATATCGAGTATCTGTTGTGGTTGGATATGGATAGCGCTACACCACCGCCGAGTTTGCAAGCCATTAAACAGATTACGGAAGCCGCTGCATCTCACTTTCGGGATAATCTTAAATCGTAAACTTTTCTGTCAATTTTGATACCGTTTTGCTTCATTCAGGTGAAATTGAGACAGAAGCAAGTTTTAAAAGCAGAGGGTTAAAGCATGAGTACCCAAGACCAAGCACGGGAATTGATGTCGCAACACCGTCACCACGACGAACATTTACAAGAGTCGATGCGAAGCCGTGCAGAAGCTGAGGTGAACCAAACCCACCCTGCTGACGCCCATACCCAAGAACAGGCGCGGGAATTGATGTCGCAGCACCGTCACCATGACGAACATTTACAAGAGTCAATGCGAAGCCGTGCAGAATCAGAATTAGGCGCTGCTGATTCTTCCCAAGTAAAATCTTGATCCCAATTTAAGAAGTCGAATAAAACGGAGAACTTCTCCTGCGTCCCTTCCCTGGCAGGGAAGGGGTTGAGGGTTAGATTTTACGTTCATTTATTTGCTTTGAGATGTCCCGCCGAATTGCAACAATTCCTGCCGCAAACGATAAAGAATTGTATTCGGTTCTACCTGGTTGAGAATCTCTTGAATCACCGTATTGGCTCCCAACTGCCCCCAGGTGCAGCCTTGTTCTAGATACACCTGCGCCGCCCGACCGACTGCATAAGCCCCGTATCCGGCGATACCAGCTTGGGCGATCGCTGCACCGCCATAAGCCGTAATATTCGCTGGATTCTCCCCAGCTCCAATTGCCGCCGCACTCTTGCCCAACCCGAAAACTAAACTACTGCCGAATTCACCCAGCAGCAAGCCGCCCGAACTAAACACAATAGTTTTCCAAAGCTTTCCAACTTCATAACCCGTCATCGGCAACCCATACAGCCGCGACAAGGAGCGAATCAGCGCCAAATCCGCCACCGTTCCTGCCAAAACATCCAAAACAGCAATCGGATTGAGCGCAACTGCGATCGCTTTGTATCTCACATAGCTCCAAATTAGCTGCTCCGCTTCAGTTTCACGAGCCGCCACTACTTTCTGAGCAATACTTGCTTCAGCTTCTCTTGCCTGAACTAAGGCATTAAGCGCTAAAAGCGATCGCCCTTCTCGATTCAGAATCCCCAAAATCTTCTGCTTCAACTCATCCACCTGCGGCGGCGGCGTCTCCCATTCCTGAGTGACGCGACCATCGGGCCACTCCACACGCACCTCTAGGGGTGCAGGTTCCGCCGCCACCATCACAATTTCATCCTCTTGTAAAGCGGTGAGCGATCGCGTCTCCCGACTGCCAGCACCCAAAATTTGCAACTGTTGATAAATCGCTTGTCGGTCTTGCTCCGGATATAGGTCAATCTTGTTAAATACTAAAATTAAAGGCTTCTGGCTCAGTCGCAATTCGCACAGCGCTTGATATTCCGTTCGCGTGATATCACCCGCCACTACAAACAAAATCAGGTCAGATTGACGCGCTACTTCCCGCGCCATTTCTGCTCGCGCTTGCCCCTGAATTTCATCCAATCCAGGCGTATCAATCAATTCCACCTGCACCTTACCCGCCGCGTTAGGCGTCCAGCGCACGGAACGGGGCCACTGCGTCACCCCATTCAGCGGCCCCGTTTGCAGGATTTTTTGCCCTACTAAGGCATTCAACACCGCTGATTTGCCGCGACTAACCAAACCAAAAGCAGCTATCCGAATCACACCCTGGTCTAACTTATCAAGGGTAGACTTCAAAAAATCCAGTTCAGTTTGCAGCGCTGCGGTTGCTTCTAATTTTGAAGGGTGCCGTTGGCTGCGAGAGTGGGAATACCAAGACAGCGCTTGCCGCAAACTGGCACGAGCGCGATTGAAGTGAGTTTCTTGCAGATTGGTGCGTGCAGAGGATGTGCGATCCCCAGCAGTTGCATTCGTTTGGGATAATTGAGGATGGCTCAAGGCTAGATTAGAAGAAGCTACAGATCCATTTTCGCGCGATATCTCATTGCGATCGCTTGATTGCACTCTACCTGAAATGAAAAATCAACTTCTTTGCTCTCTTTTCCTAACCACCTTCCTGGTGGGTGGCTCTCTGCCAATTGATCCTGTGCAAGCTGAGCAACCGATTCTACTCGCTCAGTCGGTATGGAAGCCCTTCTCTTCAAGCGCAGGAGGCTTCACCGTGTTGATGCCCGGTACACCGAACCAAAGTCAGGAAACGATTCAGACGAAAGCTGGGCCAATTAAAGTGCAGCTCTTCCAGACTTTCCGACCGAATCAAGCCGGTTATGTCGTTGGTTATTCCGATCTTCCGGCTAATGCGATCAAGACTCCTAGTGATGTTAACAGTTTCTTTGCTGGGGCAATTACTGGATTTACCAATAGTTCCAAAGGAAAGCTTTTAAGCCAACGAAATATTAATTTAGGAAATTACCCCGGAAGAGAATTTAAAGTACAACTCTCTCAAGGAGTAATCGTTAAAAGTAGATTTTATTTGGTAGATCGGAGACGATTTTATCAAGTTTTTGTCGTTACCGATAAAGAACAAGACTTAGTTCAAAGTATTAATGGTTTTTTGACTTCTTTCAAGGTTACTAAAAATCCATCGGCATCGCGAAACGTCCCCAAGGAAAACCTCAACGCCTCGTTACAAAAGGCAGTCTGCGCTCAAAACTGGACGCAAGCGATTAAAGTAATTGATCGAATGAGAAAAGTTGTCCGCAATCCAAGCACTCAAAGTCAGTTGGTAGCCTATCGACAGCAATTACAAGGTTTGGCGAATTCTAATGTACCCGTTCCTGCTTCACTCCTTACTGGTTGCACTGCTGCTGTGCCTGCAAAATAAACACGCCACAACAATAGCAATCCGATTTTAGTTGTGAGCCAACCCTTCACATACCCGACTTCGTAAGAGTTGTCGGGTATCTCGCCTTCACGAATCATTGAGGATTGCGATCGCACTGGATTCTCTATTTTCAGTTTGCGATCAATTCGCGGGCACTCTCGCAGCTAGGACGAGCCAGAAGTCTAGGATACGGCTCCGAAGCAAATTCTTGGTCGGGGTTGCTTAATAAATAGCGATCGCACACTCCAAATAGTTCCGCTTCAGTCTGGGATAAACGCATATCTTTTAAAAAAGATCCGGCGGCATCCACACTCTGACCGATATAATTTAGATACATCTTCATATAGCTAACCCGCGCTTTCTCCGGTACTGTCCATGCTGTCATCGTTCGACGCAGTAGCTCAATGTAACCGCGAACTTCACCCAGCGTTACGATAGAAACAGGTTGACCGCTCAGGTATTGGCGAATTTGCTTAAAAATCCAAGGATTTCGGATCGCAGCACGACCAACCATCACCCCGGCGGCTCCTGTCGTCTCCAGAACCGCTGCTGCTGTTACCGCAGATGTCACGTTCCCGTTGGCTAAAACTGGGCAATTAACCCGTTGTACGGCATGGGCAATCAGATCGTAATGCACGTTGCCATAATACATCTCCTTAACAGTACGACCGTGCAAGCTCAGCAAATCAATTTTGTGCAAATTAATCAAGTCGAGGATACGATCGAAATTAGCGGTATCTTCAAAGCCAATTCGCATTTTGACCGTCAAAAGCCCATCGACAGCCCCCCTCAACTCGCCAAGGATTTGGCTAATCTTTTCGGGATCGCGTAACAATCCTCCACCCACGTTTTTGCGATAAATTCTTGGTGCAGGACATCCCATATTCAGGTCGATACCCGCGACTGGATAGCGGCTGAGTTCTTTCGCAATGCGTACCAGATCGGAAACGCTCTCACCAATGAGCTGAGCAAAGATGGGACGTCCGGTGGAGTTCTCTGTAATTGATCTGAGGATATTTTTATCTAAACCCGAACTCGTATGGACGCGAAAATACTCAGTAAAGAAATAATCAGGACTGCCATAGTTAGCGATCGCGCTCATGAACAGCAGATCCGTCACATCTTGCATGGGAGCAAGCGCCGTTAATTTCAGTCCCGGATACATAGGAGGCGGAAGGCAAGCGGATTGTGACATTTGCGCGGTCGGTTGATGTTGGATAACAGATTTATTTATTGTGAGCTAATCCTCTTTAGGAGCCAACAAAGTGTAGCACTTGTAGCTAGCTACTAACAAAGCTCTTTGTGGTGAGTATAAATCTTCATCTCACCTTTTCAAGCATAGCGATCTCTCCTCCAATACCTAACAGCTACACCCTTGAAGTAGCGCGATCGCATCCTTGGAACCATAACAGCTAACCTCTTCGGCAACAGATAACCTTGCGTGAGATAGAAGGTAGGCGCGATCGCACTGCAATAGTCCATAAGTGTTGTAACCAGTAGGTAACGAAGAAAACCTAATATTACCTAGACAGCACCAGAAGCTTTTGCCTATTCGCTGCAATGATTGCTTAAACCTGTCAATGTAACGTGCAATATCTTCACTCAAGAGTCATGCGCTAGCTGACGATAGTCATAACAAACTGGTTCAGAGAATTCACAATTTTCTAACTGAGAACCATCATTCAGCGCTTTATTAAAGGCATTTACTTCTGCACTCCATTCAGCAATAGCCAAGAATGCATCACTATCACCTTTATCCTTTCTCCACGCCTCGGCTATGTTGTAAGCTGCTTGGAAAATAGGCTGATTGCACAAAGATACTCGATTCTCCTGTTCAGTAACTGGGTCAACCCATACAAAATTAGGTTGTAGCACAGCACCTTTGCTCTCTAGAAGAACGCGACCGAAGGCTAAGGGTATGAAGACCACTAGCTCAAAAGCATCGGCTCGACACACACCCGATTTTTGGATAATCTTGACAAGTTCATCTTCATAAGAACTATACGAATAAAAGAAAATTTGGATAGCTTTGTTTACCAACTTGAGCGCAAAATCATCGCTAATTGTTGCCCGATCTCGGTGTTCTAACAGGCAAAATACCCAGTCTCTTTCCTGCTGAGCATGGCAATAATCGGGTTGAAGTTCTAGCGCTCTGTCATAACTGATAATTGCCTCTTCATAACGCTTCAGGCTTCTTAGTGTATTCCCTCTGTTATACCAAGCAAGGGGATCGTTTGAGTCGATTTCCAGCGCTTCATTAAAGTTGTCGAGTGCTTCTTCGTAGCAATAGAGGTAGTCACACAACAAAGCACCACGACAAAGCAAAGCTGCGCCAAGGTCAGGTTGAATCTCCAAAGCCTTATCATAGCTGGCTAGAGCTGCCTCGTACTGACCCAGCTTCCTCAGCACTCTACCTCGATCGGTCAGGATGGAAGGAGAATCTGCTGCTAATTCCAAGGCTTTGTTAAGACTGACAAGAGCCTTATCGTAATCTCCCATATTTTCAATTACAGCACCGTGGGAATACCAAGCCATTACTGAATTAGGTTGGTACTTTATTGCTTGATTGAAACTAAAAAGTGCCTCTTCATTACGCTCTAAGTTATACAGAGTGAGTCCTCGTTCTAACCAGGCTTCGTAACCGCTTGGATTGAAGTCGATCGCTTTATCGTAGCTGAGAAGTGCTGCCTCAAGCTCTCTTACAGCAGAGAATCCAAGTCCGCGAGCATACCAAACTGCGGCATGGTCTGGTTTAAATTCAAGGGCTTTATTGTAGCTAGCGATCGCCTCTTCATAGCGATCCAAATTAGCTAACGCCAAACCCCGTTCATACCACGAGTCGTAATCGTCGGTTTTGATTTCAATCGCCTTGTCATAACTAGCGATCGCTTCTTCATAACGTCCCAACTGGCAAAACAGGTATCCTAGAATATGCCAAGCTTCGGGCTTGTTGGGTTCAGATTGAAGGATTTTACTATAGTGGCTAATAGCTAATTCAATATGCTCTGGGTCTGGTAGTTCATCATGCATAAAGTTTTTCCTCAAAGTATGGTTAGTAATTCTGTTTAAAACTACCTGATTTTTTATTTCTGTCCACAGAATCGCCTGATATTCTTTATACATTAAGTGGGCGGTGGAGGAGTCGAACCTCTCTGGTGCTGGTTAAAAGCCAGCTGCAAAGCCGCTATGACCAACCATCGCCGTTCAATCGATGCTTGATCGGCTGGGAAACCAGAACCGATGAACGTCTTCAGAGTATTCGGTTTTCCAAGTGAACTTTCCTTCGCTCCGCTACCTAACTTATTAGTTGATTTCCTGAATGCTCATCGTACAAATACCGTGATACTTGCAGCCTGACTATATGTTATGCGGCAACAACAGCATACCGTAGCACTTCTAAAACCTCAATGGGGTCGCAACCGTACAAACCTGCTCCCCAGGCTGCATTTTGCTCAACAACTGCCCATCCTCTTCCTCGAATCACACCCACATCAATTACTGTTGCCTGAAGAATCTCTACCCTTTCATCGGATAGTAGAGTTTCGATGAACTCCCGAACCTCACACTCTTCCTCTTCAGTATGTACAAAATCATTTTCTCGCTGTAACTCTCCATCGCGGAGATAAACTGAGAATGTTTTCAGGGAGCGATTCAAAATAAAGCAACGAAACTCCTTTTCCCACTGCACAATTTCCGCAATTAGCACTGGCATCTCATCAGGATAATCGCTTGCTAATTCTTCACCTTGATAAACACGAGCAGGGAAACTTTTGTCGTTTGGCGGTTTGATAAAAGCTGCTTTTCCTATGCTCCGTGCTTCACCCAGCGTACTGAGATAAACCCAACGCTTCCGATATTCTTCAGGTAAGTTGGGTAGCCAATCATCTGGTGCGTCAAGTAAGCGAAGTCCAAGTTGCTCCGCTATCATCTCTGTCATCAACGCTTCCACATACAAAACTGGTTCGGGTACAAGTTTTAATTCATCAGGTAGCCGCCAGTTAATTAATCGCTCGACTCGCCAACCCAGATGATTCGCTGCACGCCATAAAGACTGAGAATCGTCAGTGTAGCGAGGAGTCAAAATCAGAGTTGGCATCAGTTACACAGTCTTTAAATGCTAGGAGGCAATCTCTAATTATAAGCAAGCCACCGGGGAGCTACTGCCCCTCCTATAACATTGCTACTCTCTACAATTACGAGGTTTTATCTCCCGAAAATTAAATCTTCCTGAGCAACTTTTGTAACAAGTCTAATTTATGGCAATGAGCGATCGCACTACAACCGCCCAAGCAACTCATCATACTCTGCATGAGTCCCAATCCAAAACCAGTAAATATGATCTTCCTCCAGCACCTCCAGCAAACCGAGAACTCGGTAGTTCAGTCCAACGCGAGCCGAGTAGATTGGTTGACGCTGACTAACCCGTTTGAACTGAAGACTGTTGTGATAGGGGTCTGAGTGCCAGATGGCGTATGCTTTGGTAGCCTGTTCCTGAACCGATTCTGGTAGTTGATTGAGTTGCTTGCGAAATGCTTTTGTTACACTCGATTTCATTGCTTAGGGGGAAAAACTTCATCGAGTGGAGTAGTATCGCCAGCAACGATTTCCTGACGTACCATTTGGGCTAAACGATCCCATTGCTCGTTTGTAGTGGATTCAAAACGGACTTTCCATGCCCGTTCATCTTCTAATTCAGCTAAAAGACGAGTAGCGATCGCATCTTGCTCGTCCTCTGGCAGTTTCTCAAGCTCTGCGATGACGCGCTGAAGTAATTCACTCATGGTTCCAAAACGTAAGTAATCCTCTACGAGGCATCATAGCAATATACAGCGATCGCCTCCTTAGAACGCTATCAGCAAAACTCATCTTGACCTATATGCAAAGCAGAAGTATATGTTGGGTTTCCTTGCATTAACTCAAGCTATGGCGATGAGCGAGCGCACTTAAACTGATTGGAAGCGTTGCTTTAACCAATCACTTGATTCAGTCAGTTTTTAGTTAGAAGAGGACACTTGGCAATATCTCTTGCAAACACATACTTTTCAGCACTGGCAAGTGCCAGCGAATTAATGTGACTGACACTAAGCATCCCTATCTGCTGCGACTTGTATCCCGCAGCAAAGCAGACCTCTGGATTTACTGATATGATGCGTGCCTCGGAGAAATTATCAGGCACCAAGAATTCTCCTTCTGAAGTGGAGAATACTCCCCATTCAATACCTGACATTTCTTTTACGGCAGCATCTTTATTTAATTGCATACGTGATCTACGTAGTATTCTACTTGGGATATCCCCGCTGCTCGTTGGACATACAATGTGTGCCTTTTCTAGGCTTTCTTGGTCATCAGGTGTAAGTTGTAGCTCTGGCTTACCTCCTAAATTTTTATCGTCTATTTGAATTTTTGACCAATAATGCCGAATGTTCCAAAGACAATAAAAATTAGTCAATATTTGAGCATCAGAAACAGAGTCAGGGTGATCGCCTTGTAAAACTCGTTCTACAACTGCTTGAAATTCGTCTTCAATTTTTTTGCCATATCCTTTCTCCGCCCTTTCATCCCAAAGACGCTGAACACAAAATACATTATTTTCCGGTCTAGCTGGCAGTCGTTTCTGGTTACGCAACATCAAAATGTCAACCCCGCCAGATTTACCGCAATACCTTTCTATGCTACGTTTTGGGAAAATATGTTGCTTTACCACTAGCTGGTAAGGATTTCCCTTTTGGGGAAGATTCCCTTTTTGGACGGCTAGATGTTTCATTTTATTCAACCGTACTTAATAGTCTGAGACGCTTTCTGTAAAGATATCTCGTAAAACTGCGGGATAGCTACTTGAAATAACAATGCTTTCTTGCTCAGATAGTTGATAACCAAGCTACGGCCTACAGGCAGCTATGACTCTGACGTATACCTCACATCTGATTGAGTGCTAGATAACCGGCAGCCCTGAGAAATTTGTATCAGCCATCTTGAACCTAAAACTCAACATCAAAATCTATATCAGTTAGTCCACCGGGGAGGTACTGCCCCTCCTACAGCAATGTTGTAAGCATTGCACCTCGCTTTTCGGTCTCCAGTGGAAATAATGGGTGGTATAGGAGTCGAACCTATCTGGTGCTGGTTAAAAGCCAGCTGCACAAGCCGCTATGCCAACCACCCGCACAAACGAAACTGCCAGAGTGGGGGTCGAACTCACAACCTTGCGGTTAACAGCCGCTTGCTCCGCCATTGAGCTATCTGGCATTAACCCCTTACCCAAGAGTCGAACTTGGCTACCATTCTTAGGAGGAATAGGTCTGCATCCCGCAGGTAAGGGAAAAGTTACCCCGTGCAAGTCGAAAAAGCATTTGGTTTTGTCGGTTAACAGCCGAGTGTGTATGCTTTATCTGTTAGGACACGGGTAAAAATTGGCTCCGGGAGTAGGACTTGTAGGCGCAGCCTACAAGGGAGAGTACCTACAACGCCGTAGTTAACAGCTACAAACTCTACCGCTTGCGCTATCCCGGAATAACCCCTCGCCCAAGAGTCGAACTTGGTCGCCAGCCTTCGGAGGGCTAGGTCTGCATCCCGCAGGCAAGGGAAACCCCTCTGGATGGAGTCGAACCATCAAGTCCGGCGTTCGTAGCACCAGATCCTATTCCGTTGGCAGAGGGAAATCCACTGGGAAGGTACTGCCCCTTCTATAGCCGCGTTATCAGCACGGTGCTTCGCTTTTCAGCCTCCAGTGGACGAAGGAAGATGGAGGAATCGAACCTCTACGACATCTCTGCCGTACCACGGTTTTCAAGGCCGCTTGCCGTCCATTCGGCGGCATCTTCCAAGTTGAATAACGGAAGCTGGAGGAGTCGAACCCCTACAGTAGCTAACTGCACTCCTGTGTTCGAGACAGGTTGCCGTCCTCTCGGCAGCAGCTTCCAAAATTTTGGGTGTATGGCGATTATTAAAAAGACTTTATTATTGATATACACCCTATTTAATAGTAAGATGGCAAGACCTTTAAAAGCTTGTCATGCGAATCACTCAAGACCAACTAATAAAATGGTTCCAAGAATACTATCAGTCTCACGGTGAAGTTCCTGCATTAAATAAAGTTAGAGATAAAAGTATTCCTTGCCCAGTAACCCACAATACAGTTGTCAGGAAATTTGGAAGTTGGAATAATGCTTTGAAAGCAGCAGGCTTACCGTTATTTGTCAAACCAATCCTAGCGAAGGAAGTAGTTTGTTGTACCTGTGGTAAGGTTTTTTATAAACAAAGACACCGATTACAAGAGGGCAACCCAGATTTTTGCTCACATTCGTGTTCAGCAACTTACACAAATTGCCATAAAAACTATGGAACTAGACGCTCTAAGCTTGAAGATTGGCTTGAGGAGCAGCTTTTAAAGCTTTATCCAGACTTGGAAATTCATTTCAATGGTAAAGATGCCATAAACGCAGAGCTGGATATATACATTCCATCTCTAAATTTAGCTTTTGAGTTAAATGGTATTTTCCATTACGAGCCAATTTACGGGGCAGAAAAACTAGCGGCTATTCAAAATAATGATACCCGTAAGTTTCAAGCCTGTTTAGAAAAGGGAATTGAATTAGCCTTTATCAACTCTTCTCAACAAGAAAAATTCAAGAAATCTACCTCTCAGAAATATCTTAAAATCATAACCTCCATTATTACTTTAAAGGTGTCTGGGGAAACTCGAATCCCCTAATACTGATGCCACAAATCAGCGCCGCGACCACTTTGGCTTCAGACACAGTGGATCTGGTGGGGGTCGAACCCACAACCTCTTCTTTGCAAGAGAAGCGTTCTCCCATTGGAACTACAGACCCATATTGAGTGGATACTGGTCAGATTTGAACTGACATCTTTTCTACTTGCAAGGTAGACGCTCTACTAATTGAGCTACAGACCCGTATTTTGTGTTTTTGAATGCGATCGCATTCTCGCGTGCAAGTTATCAGAGCATTTTGCGTTTTCTCAGTTACTAGAGGGACTCCGCCGATGAGTTATTACACACTCTTTAAAGGATGGCTACCTTGAAGCCAACCTGCCGGGTTCTTTGCACTCCTCGTTCTCAAACGCCCACTGTGTTAGAACAGCGTCACTTTTCCTCTCGTACTAAAGTATGTAGGCTCTAATGATTGGGTCACGCAAGATGCGATCGCTCCATCTCGTCCAAATTAATTTCAGAAGACGGCAACCTCCTTTTTAAACTGTATTAAGCGCCCCCACCAGGATTCAAACCTGGGGCTTTCATCTTAGAAGGATGCTGCTCTATTCACTGAGCTATGGGGGCTTATATTGGTAGTCCTGACAGGGCTTGAACCTGTGACATCCTCTTTGTAAGAGAGGCACTCTCCCGACTGAGCTACAGGACTACGAAAGCGAGTGGAGGGACTCGAACCCTCGCGCTGAGTGTGGCGCACTCAGATGCTAGCCGCTACATCACACCCGCATATTTGAAAGAGCGGATAACGGGACTCGAACCCGTATCATAAGCTTGGAAGGCTAATGTGCTAGCCATTGCACCATATCCGCTTGATTAAAAGAAGTGGGATGCTGACCACTCAGCCAGGTGGAAACCTCAAGGTTTTATGGAACCTACAACCAGAACCCCTGGATTTTATCGAGCTTTAACCTTTATGGTTTGAATGTTGACTGTCTAATCTTTAACGATTGAACTTTGAGCGTTAAGCGTTGAGCTTTAAGCTTTAACATTCATGGCTGATGGAGTTGGACTCGAACCAACAACTTCATGACTGGAAATCATGCGCTCTACCCATTGAGCTATCCATCAAAACCATAAATTTAGAGATTTTCGAGTGACCAGCAAGCCCATTTTAGTCGGGAATTTCAATCATTGTCCTGGCATTGCTAATAGAGAGAACGCGATCGCAAGTTGACTCGAACTGTTCGACGAACGTCACTCGTCTTGCAATTTCTTCTGCCAAAGTGGTTGGATCGAGTAGTTCAACACCCTCGCGTGCTAAGAAACTATCTGCTAATGACTGGTACTTCTCTGAAGAAGCATTCTTACCCAACACTTCTATCGCCAGTTTATCTAGTCGTTCCTTCACCCGTGCTTGGGCAACTTTGTACTCCTGGCAGGTGCGAGAGTAAGCTAAGGTAATCGTGGCAAGCACTTCTTTGTAGTAGGAGATGAAGCTTTTCATTTCAATGGCTTCTGCGATTGTCATCTCTTGCCCTGCAACAGAAACCATCGTCGAAGCGTTAGAAAGAACGATCGCTCTTTTGATGACTCGTCTGCGATCGATCAGAGCATCCACCCTTTGCAGAGATGCTCTCGCTTGCGCTGCATGATCGTCTCTAGACTTGAAGCCTGTTGGCACTTTGCCGACTTCAACAACAGCAATCAAGGTGTTATTGTCCAAAGCTACTCTTGCTGAATTAATACGCTTTTCCAACAGTGTCAACTCTGCTAGAGCATCCGTAACCGTCATCGTTGTCATATTTCCCTCCTCTCCACTACAAAAAAAGACCTCTAGCCTAGCCACAAGCAGGTGGCGAGATTTGAACTCGCAAAAAGGCTTTACAAGAGCCTCATGTTGCCAGTTACATCACACCTGCCTAATCAAAAAGCAGACGGCGGGGGTCGAACCCACATCGAGGACTTACCATGCCCTTGTGTTGCCACTTACACCACATCTGCATGGAAGCAGGCGGCGAGAGTCGAACTCGCATCAGAAGATTACGAAACTCCTATGCTAGCCATTGCACCACGCCTGCAATTTGGTGGCGGGGGCAGGAGTTGAACCTGCTGATAAGAGGCTTATGAGACCTCCAAGCCTACCGTGGCTACTTCACCCGCATCGTACCAATACCCCTGACTGGACTTGAACCAGTAACCTCCTCGTTCTAAGCGAGGCACCTCTTCCGATTGGGCTACAGGGGCAAAAATGATTGGTCTGTTCGTGTTCAGGCTTGAATGCCCAGTACCCCTGGCAGGGTTTGAACCTGCATAAACTTTGCACTCAACAAAGTATGTCTACCTGTTGCATCACAGGGGTAAAATCGGGGTGACAGGATTTGAACCTGCGACCTTCAGCTCCCAAAGCTGCCGCGCTAGCCAAGCTGCGCCACACCCCGTTAATGCTCCTGGTGGGATTTGAACCCACACATAGACTGTTTTTAAGACAGCCGCCTACTTCCAATTGGGCTACAGGAGCGAGTTTTGATGCTCCCGGTGAGACTCGAACTCACACATAGACTGTTTTTGAGACAGCCGCCTACTTCCAATTGGGCTACAGGAGCGTGATGAAAGCTGCCCTCTCAGCAGCAGAACTGGGGAGGCAGGGCTTGAACCTGCATTTTTCCGCTTTCAAAGAGCGGTGCCATGCCATTAGGCGACTCCCCAATGAATGCCGAGGTAGGATTCGCACCTACAACTTCATAATTCAGAGTTATGCGACTTGCTATTCGTCCACTCAGCAATGAATGGCTGCCCCAGTAGGACTCGAACCTACAACCCCCGCGTTAACAGCGCGTGGCTCTACCATTGAGCTATGAGGCAATGACAGCCCCCCAGGTCAGAATCGAACTGACGGCCTCCTGTGCTTCAAACAGGCGCTAACTACCAACTGAGCTACCGGGGGAAGTTTCAACGGAGAGGACAGGATTTGAACCTGCGTTAGGTAAAACCTAATCAGACTTTCCAAGTCTGCGCCTTAAGCCACTCGACCACCTCTCCCAGTTGACGAGAGCGGAGGGAATCGAACCCCCACGTCATCGGTTTCGTAGACCGAGGTTTTATCCAGTTAAACTACGCTCTCATTAAGTAGTGCTGACGAGATTTGAACCCGCAATTCGCTTGATTGAAATTCAAGTGGCTTAAGCCATTTGCCTACAGCACTATGAAAGGCGAGGGGACTGAGATTTGAACTCAGATCATCGGTTTTGGAGACCGAGATGTTGCCAATTACACCATCCCCACATACGATTTGAACTTTGAATCTAAAATTAAAAATCCAAAGTCCAATGAGTCGGGCAGGATTTGCACCTGCAATGCATAAAAGCGGCGGTTTTACAGACCACTGCCCACGCTAATAGGCGAGCCGACCCAAATGAAAAAGGCGGAGAGGACAGGACTCGAACCTGCAATGGGTTGCCCCAAACTTCTTTAGCAGAAAAGCGCTTTTACCATTCAGCCACCTCTCCAGATAGCCCCAAAGGGATTTGTAGGCGAAGCCTTCTCGAAGGGTACCCTTGTACTCGCCTTGAGGGGGCGATGTCCTAAACCGCTAGACGATGAGGCTTTGAGCTTGAGTAGGAGTAGTAGGACTTGAACCTACGACTAGCCCCTTATGAGAAGGCTGCTCTACCACCTGAGCTATACTCCCTCGATCGCAGTCTTGAGGGCAGTGGGAGTAGCAGGACTCGAACCTGCAACCATACGGTTAAGAGCCGCCTGCTCTGCCAATTGAGCTATACTCCCTTTGAAAGGTCGAGGTGGGATTTGAACCCACGAATTTCTCTTTTGCAGAGAGACGCCTTAAGCCTCTTGGCTACTCGACCTCGGCGATTTGGGCAATTTATAATCTGCAAGAAGAAACAGATACTAAATCGCCCCATAGTCCCAACGGGGTTTGAACCCGTATTCCAGTATTGAAAGCACTGTGTCCTAGCCGCTTAGACGATGGGACCTTGTAGCGAGATGAGATTCAGATTTTCATCTCTAGATTGCTGAACGAGGCTGACGGGACTTGAACCCGCGACATCTTGTTCGACAGACAAGCACTCTACGCAACTGAGTTACAGCCTCATCAATTCAGCCATCTTGCTACAAACGTGTTACATCTCTGGGATGTGGGGAGCATTGCTTTCTAGGCTATCCCCCCACTTGAGATGTCTGTGCTTAATCAATAATGCACAGAATAAATCGTTAAATAGGTGATTTCTTATTCAGTTTTCAAGGTTCAGAAAAAGACTGAGAATATTTACAGAAACAATCGTCTTTCTAGGTGATAAACCTGTTGGGTATTACGCCTAGATTCAGCATTTTTTGTTTGAATGAGGTGTGTATTATCTAGTTGTTCAGGCTCTACTTCAGGTTTTTGGGAAGTAGACCAATGCTGCACCTCAAAGGTTTCTGGCGGATGCCAGCCTTTATTGATTCGTTGGATGTAAAGTAACATTATGACTTTTTTTGGGTTAGAGGTTTTTGTCTCTTTCCCTCTTTCAATATATTTATACTACATAAACACTACATAAGGTGTCAAGGGGTTGGAAAAAAATATTTTGAGAATTTTGCAAAGATGCAGGAAATCAACCCAAACTCCTGGCTGAGCTTGAGTTTTATGCCTGACATTTTGCCAAGTCATCTATATATATAAGGAATTGCAGGTTGTAGTATGGGATGTGCGATCGCTCATCCCCTGGCGGATGGTTCCCTGGCGGATGGCACTGACGCAAGACAAAACCGAGGGTCACTGACCCTAGAGCGATCGCTTATCCCACAAAAACTTAGATCGAAAATGCTTCAATCTCGCTATTACTCCACTCTCGCCGCGATCGCTCAGCGATAAACGGTCGGACTTTGAACTTTGGGGGGCAACCGTCAAAGACATCAATTCGCAAAAATGAGTAAGGTCGTCGCTTCTGCAACCCCTGACCGTGACGACCGACAAAAAGCAGCGATTTTGCCACCAACCGAGTATCATCGCCCTTGATACCCCCAAAATTCTCCGTCAATTCCGCTCCCTCAGACCGCTGACGGCGGAGACTGTGACCGCTGCCACCACAAACAATCCAATTGATATTGGAGTCACCGTATCCGGTATCGCCAGTTTGGAGATATTCCAGGCAGTGGGCGTGACCGTTCAGAATCAGATCGACCAGCGGACGCCCCTCCGCCTGGTTTCCGACTGCTTGCTTCACCGCATCTAACACCCGGCGGAGACGGTGGCGAACCGCTAAAGTTTGCGCCTGGTGCCACTTCGTCGCCTCCGTGACATAGGGGGGATGGTGGAAATAAATGACCCGTCCGCGCACCTCGGCGGTATTCCAAGATTCGATCAGCCTTTGCCGCAGCCAGTCCAGTTGCTCAACGTCAGTGACTGTCGTTTCGTCGGCTGCCAGTTGCTTGTTGATGTCAATCAACAGTTCATCGATTTGCTCTAGCTTGGCTTGATTGTCATCCAGCTGTTCAGCTTCTTCGGGTCGCCCCGAACTCAGTAGAGTTGAGGCTTCCATGATTTGAAGTTTCTGCCGTTCCAGGTCAGACCGACGATTTTCCAATTCGCTACGGTAGTCGTCCCCCTCTTTGGTGGTTGGCAGGGGTATGGGCGCATTGAAAGTATTTGAATCGAGTGCAAAGAAATCAATTCCACCGCTGCGAAACGTGTAATAGCGGTTGGGTAAGCGGGTGAAGCGTCCCGGTTGATAAGAAAGGCAGCGACCTGTATCCGTTTTGGCAGTGTAATGACGATCTAGATGACGAGCCAGTTCGCTCTCGCTATTGAACGCTTTGAGGTAGTCAAGAAACGCTCGTGCATAGGCATTTCCTTGACCCGAACCGTGCCAGCCAATGTCCAAATCTAACTGGGAGCGCAGCAGGCGGCGTAGGGGCAGCGAAGCCTGGGCGATTAAACCATAGATAAAGGGTAGGTCATAGTAATCGTGGTTCCCAGGCACGGGCAAGAACGGCATATTGAAGACCATTTGATCGTAGGCAATGCGTTCCGGGCGATCGCCTCCTACCAAAAACTCTCGGTAGGGAGAAATAAAGTTTTTTAGATAGTATTCGCTAGAGCCAACCAGATAGATCACGTCGCCGGTGTGCAACACGAAACGGCTCTGTTCGCGGTGGGCAAGCATGAGTTCTGCGATTTGTCGTTGAGGGTTGTATCCTCGATAGGAGCCGGAGCCACTATCCCCCACGACTAAAAATGAGAACTCCGGAGTGTCAGAAGCGCCATCGTCTAAAACCATCCGGGTTTGATCGATTCCTCGTTCCACAAGACTCGGTGCAAGCCATCGCACTCGTTCGTTCATCTTACGGATTTTGACCGAGATCGGTGGATCGGATACAAATTGCATAGCTGCTTTACTCCCAGATTTCTCTGTGCCCTCGTTGCGCGTCCCACTGCATGCTGATTGTACCTGCCTGCGCCCCCTAGAAGCCTTCTATCGATTTATATAAGAAAGGCGATGGGCGAGAGCGATGAGTAGCTTGCTTGTAGTCTAGAAGATAGACAGGATGTAATCTGAATCTATCTGCCGTTTTAATGTCTATGACTGAGCAACGTGATGCTGATTCGTCGTCAAGGGATTCTCAGCAACCTAGCGAACCAACGGATGCTATAACGACTGAGTCGGTCAATGATTCTCGGAAAAACCACATTGTGGGTGTTTGGGACAACGCAACAGCACGCTTGAGGCAACTGCTACCTGTAGAACAAGTGGCACAAAAGGCTGTTGGGTGGTTTAGTGTCAGCGAAGACCGGGTTGCAGAGATTTTGGAGACGGTTCGAGCCGAACTCCCAACTACGGAAGCTTTGTTGATTGGGAAACCGCAAGCTGGAAAAAGTTCAATTGTGCGGGGGTTGACGGGCGTTTCTGCTGAGATTGTCGGTCAGGGATTTCGCCCTCACACGCAACACACGGAACGGTATGCTTATCCTTCTAGCGACGTGCCGTTACTCATTTTTACAGATACGGTCGGGCTGGGAGATGTAAATCAGGACACTCAGGCGATCGTTCAGGAGTTGGTTGGCGATTTGCAACAGGAGAGTCGTTCCGCCAGAATTCTGATTCTGACGGTCAAAATTAATGATTTTGCAACCGACACACTGCGACAGATTGCGGCTCAGCTGCGTCAGAAGTATCCAGATATTCCCTGTCTGCTGGCTGTCACCTGCTTGCATGAGGTTTATCCTCCCGGTACTGCCGATCATCCCGCCTATCCACCCGACTATGAGGAGGTTAATCGAGCCTTCAGTGCAATTCAACAGGCGTTTGCCGGAGTATGCGATCGCTCCGTTATGATTGACTTCACCTTGGAAGAAGATGGTTACACTCCGGTATTTTATGGCTTAGAGGCGCTGCGAGATACCTTGGCAGACCTTCTACCAGAGGCGGAAGCGCGGGCGATTTATCAGTTATTGGATAAGGGCGCTAGCGAACAAATTGGCAACCTCTACCGGGATGTTGGACGCCGTTATATGTTGGCATTTTCCATCATGGCAGCTGCGATCGAGGCGGTACCGTTGCCATTTGCCACCATGCCTGTCCTAACTGCCTTGCAAGTCTCAATGGTCGGCCTGTTAGGAAAATTGTACGGGCAAACCCTGAGTCCATCGCAAGCGGGGGGTGTCGTTAGTGCGATCGCTAGTGGCTTTTTAGCACGAGCAGTCGGACGGGAGTTAATTAAATTCTTGCCTGGTTTTGGGAGCGCGATCGCTGCTTCCTGGGCAGCTGCCTACACCTGGTCATTGGGCGAAGGTGCCTGCGTCTATTTTGGTGACTTAATGGGAGGGAAAAAACCCGATCCGCAGAAAATTCAATCTGTGATGCAAGAAGCGTTTAAAACAGCGCAAGAACGATTTAAAGGAATCAAGCGTTAAGAAAGCCTGTGCCGAGTTGCATTTCAGCAAGAATTGAAACAGCGCATCGATCGCTATTACTATTTATTCGCTTCAATGCACGACATCATAAGACAGTTGCACAAGACCAGAACTATAAGTTTGACATTTAGTAAAATTTAAAGATTGAGGGTTTGTTCCATGTTCAAATAATGGAATTCCTTCACCCAAGACAATCGGGTGTATGGAAAGTATCAGTTCATCTACTAGATTGTTGCTCATCAACTCATGCGTCAGTTGAGATCCGCCAACCAACCAAATATTCTTTCCCTCTACCTGACGCAGTTGCTCTACAAATTTCTTGATATCTTCTGTTATCACTTCAGCATTGCTATCTGCTAAAAATAGAGGATTTCTTGTAAAGACATAGCTTTTTACACCTTTGTAGGGATACTCGCCGAAAGTAAGAACTTGCTCGTAAGTTTTCCTACCCATTAGAAGAGTATCAACACTAGCAAAGAATTCTGAGTAGCCATAATCTTGGTCTGTGAATAACCAGTCAATGTCGCCAGACTGCCGCGCAATATAACCGTCTAGGCTGGATGCAATGAACAGTATAACTTTCCGCATGGCACCAATTTGATAAATAGCCTTAAGGCATTATAACTATTGATTATCCGCAGGAGTCTATTACACTTATTCGTAATGTTCTCAGCGCGATCGCTTAGCGTCCCGGAGATAAAGATAGGTTCATTTTGTCCTACACCTTTTCCTTTGCTGGCGGCACGATGCCAAGCTTGTTTAAACCTTTATCCAGTACCTTTAGTAGTTGAAAATCTTGCTCTGGCAAGGGATAAGTGCTACTGCTGAACAATCCTGCACCTTGAGAAGGCTGCTTTTCTAGGAAGGAGAATGCTTGTCGAAACTGATGCGGTTCTGCTTGAATTGGCGAGTCAAAATGGCAGGGAATAATTCGCTGAAAGTCCCAACTCGCCACCTTATCTGCCCATTCGATGGTTTCTTTGGGTGCGCGGTTGAGAATTAAAGTCTGTAGAATTGGTGCTACAAACAGACGACCATCTCCTCGCAGCGCATCGAACGACCGCTTCCAATCTGGCTTCCATCTGAAGGGAAACAAACCGAAATAAGCTTTTTTGGAACGTTCCGGTGCTTTGAGTGCATTGCGAAACACCTCACCCCATTTGGGGACTTCCAGTACGCCTGGTTGGAAGTACAAAGTAAATAGGGAGATGCGCTGCCATCCCTTCTGACGATTTGCCTGAGTGTTGGCAACGATATCAGACGCTTGCTCCTTGGCATGGAACAGCAAAGGATAGGGGTCTAATTGGACAATTGCCGGCGGATCTTCTGGTATGGAAATTACCGAGTCGGTTACAAGTAGCGAGCGCGATCGCTTGTGAAAAAATGCAACTTCTGCAAACTTACCCGGTCCCAGGTAGATAGGACCCAGTATCGCGTAGTCAAACTGGTTGGCAAAGGGAGTAGTGCGGCTGTCTTGTGGAAGTACCTGAGTTCGTTTGGAAGGCAAACCCAGCCAACTGAGGGGGAGATTGAGGGGAAAACTCCACTGAGAAGGAGCCACAAAAACCTGTGCAAGCGGAAAACATCTAGCAAAGGGACCCACGAAGACTTTGTGTTCTAGTCCAGAAATCGTGGGTAGGATGATGTACTTGACATCTCCGTGTTCTGCTACCAATTCTTTGACAAGCCGGATACACTCAGGAGTCGGCGCAACCGGCGCATAGACGAGCAAACCCCCTTCATCTAGCTTAACGACCGTCATGCGAATCGGCACGACAACGTAGAAGATGCCCTGAAGCTGGTCAAAAGTCCAAACTGTATCTTGAACGACTTCTTTGCGGATTGTCCGCCGACTGCCAAAAGGATAGAGAGGCAAAGTGAACCAGAAAGACCAGGAAAAGTCCCTCAGATGAATCTGTTCTTCGTTTAGTGTGCGTTCATCATCAGCCACTTCACGACCCCCTTCCGCATTCGCTCAATCTATGTTTATTTGAACTTCAGAAGTTGGAGTGTAGCAAATTGTTGTCACAATAAACTACATTTTTGTTAAAACTAAGTCTGCTTATACCATTTTAGATTTCAGATTTCAAATTTTGGATGGTGGAAGACTGGCAGCGATCGCGTACAGCCCTTTGGGCATGAAAATAGCGAAGCGAGGCGTTAGCCTCGCGCTGAAAGAGTCAGTTCGTGTCTTTGACAGTAGCCACTGACAACAATTTATTTGTACTCTAGCGATCCTCAATGAATTCCTCAAGGCGAAATACCCGAAAACTCTTACGGAGTCGGGTATCTGAAAGGTTAGCTCATCATTCAAATGCTAGGATTGCGACTACACGCTATTGAAGGCTGGACGCGGTTTCTGAGCGATTGCACAAGAACCCCGGAATTTGGGATTTTACGGTTGAAGTCTTTGAAATGGTTTTTTTTAAAAGAGCGATCGCGTCTGTATGTCACGACTAACGGAGTGTGGCTTGAGATGAACCCAATTTACTTAGTTACAGCCATTTTTCTCGTCTTTGTCACCTACAAAAAACCTGACTGGTTTTGGCAAACCCGAAAGACACTCCTCATTAGACGTAGAATTGGCGATCGCGCTACAGCTATTTTTTGTTACGCACTTGCAGTAGCGCTCATCATCAGCTCGATTATTCAATAATCGCTCCCCCAATCCTTTCCTTCTACAAGGAGTGCTGGTATGCCAACGTCCTTTGGTAAATCTTTGGCATACTAGCGCTTTTCCCTTGCGTTCTTTCCCCTAAAACTCAAGCTGGAAATAACAGTTTATAACTCAAATTGGTGTTGGGAGAATTCTTAGGGAGATACGGCTTTCAATCCTTTAGCTGTTAGGATTACCTCAGCTCCTTTCTTCACTGTTAAAGTTGTTGAAGAGTCAGATCCTTCAGGCTGGTCGGGATTGCTGATTGGTGTCTCAAGAATGTAAAAATAATCCCCATTCGCCCAGCCTGTGGTGCAACTTCCATTCCGACAAGTCGTTTTACCTCCAGTTAAATTGATGCATTTCCCATTAGCATCACAACCACGGTAGCTAAGATTTCCCGTTCCATTGACCCCTGACCAAGATTTTGCATTACCAACCGTTATTGTCCACTCACCATTACTGAGAGTTTGTGAGTCAGTTGGAGCTTGAGAGTTTCCATCCTCGATAATCTCCATTTTAGTGATGAGGGATTCTTTTTTGCTTTTGCCGCAAGGTTCGATGCTTTCGCAATCGTTAACAGAGAGTATTTCATAAGAGTTACGAACTTTCTTATTTAGAAATGTTTTTTCTTGTTCGCAGACTTCAAATGATGCGCCCACATTTCTCTCAATTCTGTTTTCATCTAGTAGGGTGACGTAGCATTTGAGGTCGCCTTGTACCATGCTTGTGACGGTACCAATGGTTGGCTGCTTAGCTGGAACTTGCTTATTTCTGCCACCTTTAACTTCCGTATTCGTTTGAACTTTGTTAGAAGAATTATCGCTAATTTCGGTATTTGTTTTAGATTTATTAGTGCTAGCTTCTGTATTTGCTTGAGGTTTATTAGAAGAATTAGCTTTAACCTCGGTATCTGTTTGAACTTTATTAGAAGAATCCGCCTTCGTTTCCGGGGCGTTATTTGGTTGATTTTCCTGAGAAGCATTCGGAACCGAGTTACCACAACTCACAAGCCAGACGGAGCAAATAGTGAATGCAATCGTCTTTGTCAACTTTTTCATGTTTGAGTTTTTTCCAAAATTGAGTGAGTGCATTCTTGATAACTACGCTTTTGGGTCAGGAATAGGTAAGTAACAGGTATCTTCACTTCAAATTACTCTGTTTCCCGAAGCGCTAGAAAGTCTATGCTTTCCCATAAGTTCTAAAATCCATATAGACCAAGGGTTTTAGTTCGGAAAATGGAAACCGATATTGGCTGTTTTTTAACGAATCCCCTTCCACTTTGGTGATGCTACACATCAGATACCCCCAAAACCTGCAAAGGGCGCGAGCGCATCCCACATGGATGACTGAGTGCATCCGCGCCGTTAGGCGATCGCTAGAAAAAAGAAGCTATTTTTTCTTTTTGCAAGGAGTATCGGAGAGAAATCAGGATTCTCACCACCCTTTTTAAAAACAAGGATATGTTCTCCCTTTTTCAAGGGAGTTTATGCAAGTTCGTACCTTATCCGAAAAGGATTAGATGCCTTTAATAAAGAAAATTAGCAATTTTGGGTGGACTTGTTTGGATAGTGTAGTTGCTAGAGTAATTTTTCCCGTTTAACTGATTCAAACCTGTAAGAAGAATCACAGTAAAGGGAACTCAGAGTTATGACCGATGCCCGTCAAATGAAAATTCAATGGATAGCTGCTGAATTCAAGCGGTTAAATGCACAGCTTTCCGAGCTTTTGGAACAACAAAAGCAGATACCGAGGGAATCTTATGATTGGTGGCAATTGCAGGATCTGATTAGCGAAGTGGAAGACGAGATAGAAGCGTTGGTTTTTACCTCTAGTTGATTCATTATGCGTTTCCGATCGCTTCTATAGCAGTCTTGAGCCAATCAATGTAAGTTTGTTCTCTGCGGATCGCTAATTCTAGTCCGAGCCGTTGCAGAATCTGCTCGCGGCTCGCAGAGCGATCGCTAAGGGTTGGCAAGTCAATACTTTCACACTCAGCGAGCTTTTGGCGGCGTGCGGCTAGTTGCTCCTCTAACAGTTGAAGGATGGCTTCATCCGGTAACTGGGCGGCAAAATGCAACTGCACGAGCAAGGGATCTCGCACGGTTGGCAAGGGCTGAGGACATTGCAGCCATCGGATTAATTCGGCTTGTCCTGCCTCCGTCACGCTGTAAACTTTGCGATTTGGGCGATCGCTCTGAATCTCTACAGTACAGGTAATCCACCCTTGCCCAACCAGTTTATCAAGGGTTCGGTAGATTTGGGCTTGGTCTGCGGGCCACAAGTGAGCAATACATCGATCGAAGCAGCTGGTTTTCAGGTCGTAACCCGTCCTCTCTTCTTGCTGAAGTAAACCCAGAATTGCGTGTGCTAGAGACATAGACGGTTTTCCGAAGAATGAAGTAGTGGAAACTCTATTGGTTACTTACGATCTTATGCTAATATAGGACTAGTCAAATATAAGATTAGTCAAAAAAGATGAAATTAATCATGGTTAGCTCCGACAAAGAACCCAACAAATAGGTCTTGAGTTAAACAGGGCACCCGCTTCTTGCTGTCCGGGGTTTATGACCCGTGGATAGGCTTTCAGACTCTACAAGAGCGGGTTATCCGCATATTCTTCGCCTTGCTTGTTATAAAACTAAAAACGAAGGCATCAAGGAGACAGTTGATGACGACTCAAATACGAACGATGCGAACGGTTGCAGGCATCATTAACAGTGTCGAAACGCTGGAGGGTGAAGGGATGCTTGTGCGCCGCCCATTCCCCAAAAGCACCTTTTCAGACTTCGACCCCTTCCTCCTCCTTGATGAATTAGGGCCAGTTGATTTTGAGCCAGGTCAAGCAAAAGGAGCGCCGAATCATCCTCATAGAGGCTTTGAGACGGTTTCCTACATCCTTGAGGGGCGCTTGGAACACAAAGATTCACAGGGTCATGCAGGACAGTTGGGTTCCGGTGATGTGCAGTGGATGACAGCAGGAGCGGGTGTTGTGCATTCAGAAATGCCAGAGCGGGAATTTGCTCGGACTGGCGGACGGCTTCACGGACTGCAACTTTGGGTAAATCTGCCTCGGCGGGACAAGATGATGAAACCTCGTTATCAGGAAATCTCGGCGGAGCAAATTCCCACGGCTCAGACAGATGATGGCTTGGTAACGGTAAAAGCGATCGCTGGAGAAGCGCTGGGAGCGAAAGCAGCGATCGCAACGCAGACTCCGATAATGTACCTGCACTTCACGCTCCAACCGGGCGCAACGGTGGTTCAGCCGGTGCCAAAAGAATACAATGCTTTTACATATCTGCTAGATGGAGAAGGTTTGTTTGGTGCAGACAAGGAACGTGCAGGAGATGGGCAGATGGTGTTGTTTGCACAAGATGGTGAGGAAGTAGCAATTTCAAATCCATCAGATGCGCGATCGCCATTGAACGTGTTGCTCATTGCTGGCGTACCGCTAAACGAGCCAGTTGTCCGCTACGGGCCATTCGTGATGAATACCCAAGCAGAAATTGTTCAAGCGATTGAAGATTATCGTAACGGGAGGATGGGTTCCATTGACTTCTAATACACTGCTACAACGAATACATCAACATCAATATCTGCGCGATCTACGGAACAAATTGTTGCACCTCCACCGGGTGTTGCTTGACACAGAACGCATCACTTACGAACAGGTGCGCGGACGGGTATCAAATACAGAACTCCTGAAACTCGTGATTGAGCACGAACAATTTGCTTGGCTGCATCGCCTTTCTGAGCTGGTTGTGCAAATTGATGAAATGCTCTCTAGCGATGAGCCTGTATCGCTGGATGATATCCAAAATCTGATTACCAATGCCCGCACGCTGCTGACACCGTCAGAGGTAGGCAATGGGTTTGCCCGGAAATACTACAATGCTTTCCAACGCGAACCGGGCGTTGTGTTGGCACACGCAACGGTATCAGAGCTGCTTGCACCTGATAAATAAGGCTAAGTGAAGAAAAAGCACCGCAACTTACCTTGCGGTGCTTTTCTATTGGTACGGAAATCTTTGAGAGTTCTTTAGTGCAAGCAACGATCTAGGCTTCATCTGAGAAGAGTGCGATCGCTTGAGCAACTTTTGGCATCTCTTCAGACAGGCGCTGGGGTTTGCCCAATCGCACTTACCGTTACAGAACAGAAAATACAAAACAGAACATCTGCTTTCGCTGAATCGCTGCTTCAGGTTTCCACTGCTCCGCATTTGCCAAATTCAGTTAAGCAGGTTAATCTACAAGATTAGGATAAAACTACATGAATTTATATTAAAAATATGAGAAAGTGCTGCCTCGGCTAGATTTGCACTAATGCTAGCTATTTCAGTATTTATTGTTATAAAAATGCTAAGTAATTTTCTTAAATAAAATCGAAGTTTATCTTATAACTTTTACATAAACTCTACTTAACCTAAATTGAACTTATAGCTTTATTAGTATAAAGGGTATCCAGTATTTCTGCGGCTCTCCGCTCAACCAAGTGGGTGTATGCCTAAAGGTACAGACAAATTATTAGAATACCCTTTATAGTTGTTAACAAGAGACAAAAAACTAGGTAAAAAACTTGGCTAATATCGTAGATACCGCCGTTCAGGCTGGTTCATTTAACACCCTAGTTGCTGCCGTCAAAGCTGCTGGTTTGGTTGATACACTACAAGGCGCTGGTCCCTTCACTGTGTTTGCGCCTACTGATGAAGCTTTCGCTAAACTTCCCGCAGGTACAGTAGATTCCTTGCTTCAAGATATTCCGAAGCTTAAGCAAATCCTGACCTATCATGTCGTTTCCGGCAAAGTGATGGCAGCTGACGTAGTTAAGCTGAAGTCAGCTACTACCGTTCAGGGTTCAGATGTGAAAATTGATGCTTCCAATGGTGGCGTCAAGGTGAATGATGCAACAGTTGCAACAGCCGATGTTGCTGCTGATAATGGTGTCATCCACGTCATTGATACAGTATTGCTTCCTGCGTAATTAACGCAAGAAATAGTGAATACTCTGTGTGGGGCAGCGATTATTTATAATCGCTGCCCCACTACTATTTGAATAGATTTACTCTATGGGAAAGTTGCGAGTACGTTTCTCAAGCGATTCTTAGGGTTAATATGCGATCGCGTTGCGTTAACTCGTCAGTTTGCATAGCTTACTATAAACTAGTCATTCTGCTTATCACCGATGACGATATAGGTAGTTTTAAGGAAATAAACTTAGACGAATCCATAGCTGCCGCGCCGTTACTTATGCTTGGCTATTCATCTCTAAACAAGCAATCGTTACTCTTCCAATGGGCGTTTTTCCCACAAGCGTTCCAGAACTGCTGTCTACTTGGAAATGGTCGTCCCATTGGTCTTGCCTTAGATGAAAGAGACGAATAGGGGTATTGGATTCAGGCTCAACTCCACTGATGCGAGTTCCTTTGCGAAGATTGCAGGAGCGACAAGCAAGCGCCAGATTGAATTCGGCATCAGCTCCGCCTCGGTAAAGAGGGACAATATGTTCGACTTCAAACGGGAAGTTGAAAACTAGCTCTGGAGCATGACAATATTCACATTGATGAGCAGCGTGGTCAGCGACTAGAGTATAGAAAGGGTTCATTAACTCAGTTGTTGCACCAAAGCTGCTGTTCGGGCTGTGGCTGCTTTCAATTCAGCCTCAACCAGTCTATCTAACTCTGCTTGCTGTTCTGGAGGTAGCACCTGTCCTTCATCGCGTGCTGTTCGCCACAAACTCATCAACTCTGATAAACGCTGTTGCTCCCCAGCACTAAAAAACCAGTCAGGACGAAAACTCTGGATAAGCAGTAATGTACCCGATTCGCTACCTTCTAACTGAGCTGTTAACGCATCGAGCGCTTCACCTGCGGTTTTACCAGTTGATTGCTTATCACCTGCGATCGCTCGATAAAGCCTCTCGCCATTGGCATCAGATACTGGCAAGATAGCGACTGTAGTCATGTCTTTACCTGAAAGCCTTTTGTCTAATTATAGTTGGAGCAAGATTACCGCAACTGCCTAAGCTGAAACTATAACGACAGGCGATCGCGCTTCTACGTGTAGCCAAAATTTAGCAGGGATGCGATCGCACTCATGCGAAGCGAGGCGTTAATCTAGCGCTGACTTGTCACTTGGCTCTGTTTGTGTGAGGTTGCGATCGCTTTTATCGGATCGCCGCCATTCAGCACCTAGCCGATCATTGCTTTGACTGGCGTTGGACAACAGCGGTGACGATGCCGATGCCGAATGCTGCGAGGATCGCAAAGCCTAAGAGTAACTTACTGCCTTCAAAGATTCCAGCGCCAGCAGCGACCCAAAGCGGTTTGGCAATCAGAATGCTGACGATAAGGGCTAAGAAATAGCTTTGCCAACTCATTTTGGTCATTCCGGCAGCATAAGCGACGAAATCAAACAGTCCGGTCATCAAAAGACCCGTCATTAGGAAAAAGTTGCCTTCTAAATGTTGTTGAGCGAGGCGATCGACTTTTTCCATAAATTGCTGACCGACAAATTGCTCTACTAAACCCCGTCCGTAACGACGAGCAATATAGAAATTGAACGTACACGAGGCTAAATCTGCCAACGCAACGACTAGCAATCCTTGAGTGAACCCAAAAAGACCTCCTGCTAAAATCGCGTAAGCAGTACCTGGAAGCACTGGCACGATAATACTGGTAAAGCGCAGCCCAAATACGATCGCGGGTGCCCAGATGCCAAACTGCTCCACCTGTTCTCGAACTTGCTCAATCCCATATTTGTTGAGCAGCCAGATTGCTAAAGTAATGAGAAATCCAATCGCAAACCAGCGCAGAATTTTGATCCAGTTGTACTTCATGCGGCTCAATACTCGAAATCTATTTGGTATGGTTGCATGATAATTGATGGCACTGTGATAGAGCGATCGCGTTGCGCTGACAAGTCAGTTCGCGCAAGTTGATTTGAGGTTGCGATCGCAAGTGCGGGTGATGAATGCGATCGCTGTTGAAGGGAACTGAGAAGTCGTGCTGAGTGTCATACAGGTTAAAGCATCGCACGCTCCCATCTTTTTCCTTTTATTAATAGCAACCGACTATGAAGACTCTGCTACTCGCCAGTGTATTCGCTTCTTTTTTGGCGTCCAATCCCTTAAATGTGTCCTCAACGAACACGCCTTCTCAAGCAGACTGGTTTCGGTTCATCGTTCAACCGGGTACGCCTGGACAAGTGTTAGAACGTCCTTTGGTGAGTGCAAAAGGTGGCGCGGGAAATATTACGGTTCGTACAGACCTATCTGCCTCAACTCCTTGCCAGAACCTCAGCGGTGCGGCGGAACGCAAAGGCAAGAAAGTAACAGTGCGCGTTACCATCCGTCCACGTGAGACTGGTGGATGTATCCTTATGGTCGGCAATTTCCGCTATGAAGCTAATCTTAACAAGCTTACCCCTGGCAAGTACCAAGTTGAAGTAATCCACGAATACCCGAATAGTGGTTGGTTAAGTGAGACAGTATTCAAGCGTCAGGTGAGCGTAAGATAAGACAGGAAATTTTCCCCGAATAGCGATCGCGCAAGATTGTTTGAGGATGCGATCGCGCTTCTACGTGCAGCCAAAATTTAGAAAGGATGCGATCGCGTTGCGCTGACAAGTCAGTTCGCGTAGCGTACCATAAGCTAGTCATGCGGCTTGTGACCGATTAAGTCATGCCTCAACGAGATGCGATCCATAACATCATCAGGCAAGCTCTCATCAAAGAGGGTTGGGAAATCACGGACGATCCCTATGTCATATCCTATGGTGAGCGATTTCTGTTTATCGACTTAGCAGCAAGATTAGATGCCGTCAGTGGTATTGCAGGGCGATTTATTGGTGCCAGACGCGGCAGCAGTCGAATCGCTGTTGAAATCAAGGAGTTTCGAGGCAATTCGGCAATTGCTGATTTGGAGCAAGCGATTGGTCAATATCTTCTTTATCGACTTCTACTTGAACAGGTCGATCCAGATCGTGAATTATATCTCGCTATTGCAGACACAACTTTTGACGGGATTTTCAGCGAACCGATTGGTGAGTTGGTGAGGCGTGAGTTACCGATGAAATTGCTTATTGTAGATGTAGCGGCGCAAGAGGTAAAGCAATGGATACCACCACTCAAGAACGGGACATTGTAAAGCAAGTAATTCAAAGATACGCCCAGTTCAAACCTTCACACGGCGATATTCGACTCGACACGGTATTTGACGACACGCAAAACCGCTATGCACTGATGCAAGTGGGTTGGGATAGAGGACGAAGAGTTAGGGGAAATTTGATTTATGTGACTCTGCGTGAGGGTAAGGTTTGGGTGGAGTATGACGGGATGGAACAGGGAATCACCAAAGACCTAATCGCCGCAGGTATTCCAAGAGAGCGAATTGTTCTGGCATTTCTCCCTGAAGAGCAAACTGCTGCAACTGTCTAAACTCAGACTAGATAATGGGCGATCGCGCTTCTAAGTCAAAATTTCGCAAGAATGCGAGCGCACAAGTTTGTTCGAGGATGCGATGGCACAACTTACTATAAGCTAGTCATTCGGCTTCTGACCGATTAAGTCATTCCCCAGCAAGATGCGATTCATCACATCATTAGCCAAGCTCTCATCAAAGAGTGTTTGCGCTTCATCACGTGCTGTTCGCCACAGATTTATCAACTCAGACAAACGCTTTTGCTACTCGGCACTAAAAAACCACTTAGGACGAAAATCGGGATAATCAGTAAGCTTCTGTGGGCACTGTCTATCTTACTAGCTTCACTCCTTATAAGAGACTAACGCAGACTCTATTTGGTGAAGCATTTGAACAACCTCTGAAGCTGATTCTTTGAAAGCAGTTTTAGCCAACTCCGGATTCTCTTTAATCCAAGCTTCTACTTCGTGAAGAAGAGCCTTTTTGCAGCCCTGCCGAGATTTACTATTTGGCATCTGCAAAACAGAATCTATCTTTGATTGGAATTTTTGAGGATAGTATCGTTCAAAATCATGCTTGCTAAACTGTAAAAAATGGTCCTCTCCCCATCCACTACTGGTATAAGTCCTCTTTAATCTTTCGATTACTTTCTTTTCCTCATCACCTCCATCTATGATGACCCAGGCTAAATTCTTATAAATTGGCTGCAAATGTAAAAAAACGAACAGCTTATTAAAATCCTCAAATTTGGTCTCAACTTCATTCACCGAACGAGCTGAGAATGTCCTGATTCTGTCTTTCAACTCCGGAGTAAACCAGGGAATCAAAAACTCTCTAATAATTTTTTCTGCTGTTGACTCTTCAAGGATTAACCAAGCAGACCATATGTCAAAATCGAAAAGTTCATAGCCTAGTTCCTCAAGAACATGCAAACGAGCCTCTGATGAATCACCGACTTCTTCAATCTCTGAGGTGGGAAGCCGATCCTCAAATTCCATTGTTACTCGAAACAGTTTACTCTCGGATTGAGAACCTAGGTACTTCACAACTATATTCGAGTGCGTTGTAATTATAAACTGATTAGTCTCGGCTTTCTCCGCAATAAGTTTAAGAAGTTTCTTTAGTGCCTTCGGATGGACATCATTTTCTGGCTCCTCAATAAGGAAGAGCTGGTTGTTAGCAATGCACAAATCTACAATAAGCCCAACTAAATTAGCAATACCTTCTCCCATCGCTTCCAAAGGTATGCTCTCAAAATTACTCACAACGTAAGCAGCCTTCTTACCTTGTTCCGAAGGTATTGCTGTTATTTGAAATCCTAGTATTTCTCTACATGCCTGAACATATTGTTTATTTGCTGGCATTTCAGGATTGGAAAGACGATCAATCTTCGCATACAAATTTGAGAAATTACCTCTTACGGAAGAAGTAGAATTTAAATTAACCATTTCTTCATAAGTGGCAACCTTTCTTCTTGAGAGATAGGGATAAATAAAATTTTCAGGCTCCTGGTTTGGAATTGAGTATGAGTAAAAGGAAAAGGTATTCATTGTATTGGTTAATGAAAGCTCGCCGGGTATTCCTTGAATATGAATATGACGATTAAAAAATTCTATTCCAATATTGTTTGGCGATGACAAAGAAACCTTAATTACCTTGTTTAGCTCAGAGCTTTCAGGGAAAAACTGTTTGATGTTATTCAGTTCTATTTGAACAAATCCATCTTTCTGAGATAATCGTAGATCAGTATGAGATAAGCTTGAGCCGTATTGCACCCATGCTACTGATTTCAGGAGTGTTGACTTTCCAGAATTATTAGGACCAATGACTAAATTAATTCCCTTAGATAATCCAACACTTGCACTAACAAAACTTCTAAAGTTGCTTAACTCGACTTTGGAAACCCACATATGGTCAGCTTTGTATAAATACAATAGTAGCTACAATCGCAATTATATAAGCTTTCAAAACATGGCATGTTTACCTCTCTTAGCGGTTCTACAGGGAACCCAAATAAAACGAGGCATCCGGTTGCACTTCCTCACAGCCTGTTTTACGGTAGGTGCAGTTGTCGTCACCGTCTAAATCAATGTTTCAGTGCTAGAAGGTATTCGTCCCAAGTTGCATGCACCCAGGTATCGGTTGGTAGTTTCGCTTGTAGTTGGCTCATAACAACCCTTTTGGCTACCGATTTCTCACATCTTAACGTAGGAGAGATCACCTCCCGTTATCCCCAAAACAGGGATAACAAGATGACGCAACTGCCACTGGATATCCTGGCACAGGATGCGATCGCTGCTTTGACCAAGAACCATGCTCAACGAGATCGCACACTCTGGATGTAGAGGATGAACAGTAGAAGCGATCGCACTTCTAGTTGTAATTAAAATCAACCAAAATGAGCGTTATCCTCATTCACGCTAGCGATCGCAATATCATCCGAATCCCTTAGGAAGTAGAAACAAACCAGTCGAGAAGTTTTCGAGCAATGCTCAGTTTAGGAGGAATCAGCGGTAGATTGTCTTTACTAAACCAAGCAGCATCTTCCAATTCTTGTGGGTCGATGATAATGTCGCCACTAGCATAGGTGGCGGTGAATCCAATCATCAGCGAGTTCGGAAAAGGCCAAGGTTGCGAACCAAAATAGCGAATATCCTTCACTTCTATGCCAACTTCCTCCCGGACTTCACGCACAATTGTTTCTTCAAGTGATTCTCCCGGTTCGACAAATCCAGCAATCAAACCGTACATTCCGGCTGGAAACCGAGCAGCACGAGCCAATAATATCTCCTCACCGCGAGAAATAAGTACAATCACCGCAGGCGACAGGCGAGGATAATTGACTAATCCACACTTAGGACAACGCTTGGCACGTTCGTTGGGTAATTGGGTTGTGGGAGCCGCACACTGTCCGCAATACTGATGGGTGCGATCCCATTCCATAATCTGAATCGCACGACTGCTGAGCGCATACAAGTCTTCGTCTAAGGTGCCGTACAATTCGCGCAGTCCTTGCAAAGTCATGCCATCAGCTATCACCGCATCTTTCGGCAGTTCCGCTGAGTAACAAGGTCTATCGTCCAACGTGCCGAGAAATTGCGATCGCACGGGTACCAAGCCAATCTCTGCCAAACTGACGAGGGTAGGAATTGTGCTGAGTGTCCCTTTCCCTCGAACCAACAGCTTATTGCCGACAAAGGCGAACCACCATGCAGGTTTAGATTGTACTGGAGGTGGAGCAATGCCGGGGATGAAGGTTCGATACATATTCGAGTAGAGTGCGATCGCGTAACCTGCCTACGGCAGTCGCCTTCATCGTATCATTGCGATCGCTTACAACATCATTTCCCCTAACAGCGGAACAATCAGCGCATAAAGTGTTATTTCGCCAGTTTTTTCAAGTTTGGGAGATGAACGATTTAACTTTGAGGGTAACTGGAAATTACTTCACATTTATTTAACAAAACCCCACAGAAGCGGGTTTCAATAGTCTGCGGAGGCGGACTTTGTTTGTATAGCCGTAATTTCTAATCCCCAAGTATATTTGCTTGGTATTTCTGTGGCTTAGCCCAAGTCAATCTCATCCCCTGTTAACTTCAAATTCAATTTGGGAACTATAAGGGTAGCAGCCTTTCTCAAGGTTTGCTGCTCTATATAGTCTGTGCGCGGAGACCGGAAATGCAGCCGATGGCGATAAAGCAGAAATTCCCAGTTAAACTCGACCGCACTTTTTTGATAGCAGCGCTGGTAATTCCGATTGTTCACCTCTATTTGGGATACGTAGGATTATCCACCACATTTGTAAATGGTGCTTCCGTATTTTGGCCTTCACTCGGTGTCTTTTTGGCAGCGATGCTGCTACTGGGCTATCGCGTCTGGCCGATCTTATTTGTGAGTGATTTCATTGTTAGCCATATTCTTTTTTTCCCAAACAACCTTTTAATCAGTCTGATTATTCCTGCTGTCAACCTGATTACCCCATTCAGCGGGACTTTTTTAATTAATCGCTATATCAAACGCCACAATTTTTTAGACCGATCGCAAGATGTTTTTAAATTTATCATCCTGACTATCCCCACTCCTCTGCTCAGTTCCCTTCTGGCTGCTGTCACGCTTTGCACCAGTGGAATTGCGCCCTGGGCAGCATTTGCAGAAGTGTGTCGAACTTGGTTGGCATCAGACAGCACGGGCATTTTGGTTGTTACCCCCCTATTGCTGGCATGGTTGTCAAAATCTAAACTTTCTAGAAAATTCCACAAGCAACAAATTATCGAGTTTGTTTTTGTATTGATCTGGGTAATCGCGATCGCTTATATCGCTTTTTCAGGAGGATACCCAATCGAATATATGGTAATTCCTCCCCTGATTTGGTCGGCGTTTCGGTTTGAAGCGCGGGTATCAACGCTACTCGTACTAATTGTGTCAGCGATCGCAGTTTTTGGAACCGTTCGCGGCTTTGGATCGTTCGCCAAACAAGCCACGCCCAACGAGTCGCTCATCCTACTGCAATCGTTTATTTGTGTGATTGCGATTATCACATTTGTCATCTCTGCGGTGACGAGTGAAAACCGCAAGGCAGAAAGAAAACTCCGGGAAGCGAATGATGAATTAGAGCAACGAGTTGAAGAACGGACGACTGAACTCAATGAGGCGAAAAATTCTGCCGAAGTTGCCAACCAAGCTAAAAGTGAATTTCTTGCGAACATGAGCCACGAACTACGCACCCCCCTCAACGGTGTCCTGGGATATGCTCAAGTTCTTTCTGCTGCCCCGAATCTTACCGAACAGCAACAACACGGCATCGATATTATCTATAATTGCGGCTCTCATTTGTTAACGCTGATCGAAGACGTACTCGATCTCTCCAAAATCGAAGCGCGTAAGATGGAACTGCTTCTGAGCGATATACATCTCCCTGGCTTCCTGCAAGGAGTCGAGGAAATTTGCCGCATTCGCGCCGAGCAAAAAGGCATTCAGTTCATTTATCAACCACCTGATAATTTGCCCATTGCGATCGCAACTGACGAGAAACGCTTGCGACAAGTGCTGCTGAATCTCTTGGGCAATGCGATTAAATTCACCGACTCCGGTAGCGTGACATTACGAGTGGAAGTGACTGAAAATTCGCAGCAACCAGCATTCTTGAGGCTTCGCTTTGCGGTTGAAGACACTGGTATTGGGATGTTACCCGAACAACTAGAGCAAATTTTCCTCCCCTTCGAGCAGGTTGGCGATACCAAGCGACAAGCAGAGGGGACTGGATTGGGACTTGCGATCGCCAAAAAAATTGTCGAGATTATGGGAGGAGACCTCTACGTTAAGAGCTTACCAAAAGTGGGTAGTACCTTTGAGTTTGAGATCGAGTGTGCTTTAGCGACGAACTGGATAGTTACCAACACCGTTTCCATCGGTCGAATTTCTGGTTATTCAGGCGATCGCAAAAGCATTTTGATTGTGGACGATCGATGGGAAAATCGCTCAGTCATGGTTAACTTGCTGCAACCCTTGGGATTTACTGTCATTGAAGCCAGCAATGGACAGGAAGGGCTGGAGAAGGCGCATCAAGTTCAACCAGATTTAATCATTACCGATCTGGTGATGCCTACCCTGAATGGTTGGGATTTTCTGGCGCGGCTGCGCCAGTCAGAAACGTTGAAAGATGTGCTAGTCCTTGTGTCATCGGCAAGTGTGTATGATGCCGATCGCCGTAAAAGCCTTGCAGCAGGCGGCAACGATTTTCTGGCTAAACCCGTGCAAGTCAAAGAGTTATATCACCTCTTGGCAAAACATCTGCAACTCGACTGGATCTATGCTGAGGCAAAACCTGTTGAACGTGCGATCGCAACCCGCTTTGCAAACGCAACCGAAATCACTGTGCCACCTCTACCTGAATTATCAACCCTACTGGAATATGCCAAGCGGGGACAAATCAAAGGCATCCAACAAGAACTGGAACGACTTGCCCAACTAGATGACAACTATCAGATGTTTGTCAATCAATTAACTTTGTTAGTAAAAGAGTTTAATATTCGGAAAATTCGCCAATTTATCAAAGAAAATGTAGGTGGATTTTCCCATCTATAAATACATCAGATAATGTACCCTAATTTGACCGCAGGAGCAATTAAGAAATGTCAATTAATTCCGGTCACGAAATTATTTTAGTCATTGATGATAACCCAACCAATCTAGAAGTACTTCATAATGCTTTGGGTTCTTTTGGCTATGAAATTTTGGTAGAAATGGATGGTTTTAGTGGAATCGAGCAAGCCAGAAGCTATCTGCCAGACTTGATTTTGCTAGATGTCCAGATGCCAGGAATTGATGGATTTGAAACCTGCCGTAAATTGCAGGCAGATCCATCTACAAAAAGTATCCCAGTAATTTTTATGACGGCGCTGACTGATACCACAGACAAGGTGAAGGGGTTACAGTTAGGAGCCGTAGATTATATTACAAAACCGTTTCGTCAAGAAGAAGCACTTGCCCGGATTCAAACCCATTTAAAAATTCGACGTTTGAGCTTAGAACTCGAACAACAAAAAAAAGAACTTGAACAAGTTGTTCAAAACCGCACGGCTGAATTAACCTGCACCCTGCAAGAATTGAAGAAGACACAATTGCAGTTAATTCAGAATGAAAAGCTGTCTACAATTGGTCAGTTAGTTTCTGGGATTGCTCATGAAATCAATAATCCCGTTGGTTGTATTACTGGCAATTTAGAGCAAGCGACGCTTGCTGTTAAAGATGCAGTTGATTATATCCGTCTTTATCAAACTAAGTTCCCTAATCCTGGCATAGAAATTGAACAGAAAGCCGAAGAGATTGAGCTTGAATATCTTCTAGACGATTTACCGAAAATGTTCTTCTCTATGCAGACAGGAATCGAGCGAATCCGCAACATTAGTACATCGCTCAGAACCTTCTCGCGTGCTGATGTAGATTTCAAGGTATCAGTGAACATTCATGATGGGCTTGAGAGTACCCTGATGATTTTGCAACATCGCTTGAAAGCTCACGATTATCGTCCGGCAATTCAAGTCATTAAAAAATATGGTGAAATTCCTAAGGTTGAGTGTTATTTAGGACAACTCAATCAGGTCTTCATGAATATTTTGGCAAATGCAATTGATGCTTTGGAAGAAGCAAACCAGGGGCACACTTATGAAGGTATTAAAGCAAATCCTAACCAAATTATCGTTAAAACCCAAATGAAAGATGAACATCAGGTTGCAATCCGAATTGCAGATAATGGGAGGGGCATGACGAAAGATATCCAGCACCGCATCTTTGACCATCTATTTACGACCAAACCCGTTGGAAAAGGAACAGGTTTAGGATTAACGATTGCTCATCAAATTATTGTTGAAAAGCATGGAGGAACGATTGAAGTAAATTCGGAATTGGGACAAGGCACAGAGTTTATCATCACACTTCCAATTGTGTAATCTAGTCTCTAAAACTACATCAGATTAATTAATGCCTCAATCAGCTCTAGTTTTGACCCTAAAATTTTGACCATAAAATTATGAGTGAGACAGGTGCTGTTAAGGTGGCAATAATTTTGAGAGAAGCTTGTAGTTCTTGGATAGCGATCGCCTGGTTAATGATAATGTTAACCAGTTGAGCTGTGGGTAACAGAAGCCTCCCCTGGATTGCATATACACATCTGTTCATACAATCTTGTTTCTTACCACTGGCAAGGATGCGAAATGGATGCAACGCCTGCCAGTGGTAAAGAATTCAAAAAAGCGCAATCAGTAGGGCAATGGGTGCTGCAAGTAACATCCACATCGTAGGTTGCAAACCATACTGTTGAGCAACCAAACCCAATGCAAACGGCGCTAAACCACCCACCAAACCTGCCAGGTTGTTGAGCGTCATGACGGTTCCGCTCTGCCCCGGCATCGCTGTGTACAATTGCCCCTGGAGAATAGAGTACCATCCCGAATTAAGGAGGCCCAGGAAGCCAAGAATGACTAGCTTGAGATTGATATTGGGTGCAACCAAAAAAGCTGGATAAAGACACAAAACAAGGATGGCGCTAACCTTCAAATAAGCAAGTCCTTGCACTCGTTCGAGTAAGGGAATTAGGAGGAAATCTCCCAATAAGCCAAACCCCAACCAGACTGTGAGAGCAAAACTCGCTTGTGTGTTGTTTACACCTACTACATCAACAAAATACAGCGCCAAAAAGCCACTCAAAACATCCAGCATTAAATCGGAAAATTGCAACAATGTTAACCAACGCAACACGTTACCTCGTTTTAAGCTTTGGATGGCATAACGGATGCCATCTTTGAAGCTGTGCGTGGGTTGATCAACATCACCGGATGCCGTTGGAGTTGCGATTGGATACTGCCACAACATTCCTACAAGTAATACCGTCAGTACTGCCAATAGTAAAAACACACTCCGCCAACTTTGATGGAATGCGATCGCACCCGCTAAAGCCAAAGGTCCCAGGACATTGCCAAGCGAACCCGCTAATCCCCACCGTGCCATGTTTTGCTCGTGGCGAGTCGGTTCCATGTCCATCAGCGTCGCCTGGGAAAGACTGACAAAGGCACCGGATGCAGGATAAAACAGCACAAAGGCTGCTAACAGCCAGGAAAAGTTATCGCTAAGGGAGATGAGGAGTAATGCGATCGCAAAACCAACGCCTCCCCCCAAAATCAATTGCCGTCGCTGTCCAATATCTGCCCAAATTCCCAGAATTGGCTCTATCAGGCTGCTGATTGTATTGGGTATGGTCAGTAACAGTCCAACTTGCAGGTAAGAAAGATGCAGGTCATTGCGAATCAATGGATACGCAGCACCCCGGACTCCATCCACCAGTTCGTCTAATAGCTCAATGACCAGGAAGATCATCGTTAACAAAATGACAGTCCTGGTCGTTTTGTTTTTACTATCCAATGACATCGTGAAATTCTCCCATCCTCAAAATTTGAACACCAGCGCAACATCTTCAAGGGCGTTGGCGAAAGGAGGGGGAATCCACGAACAGACTCTCCGCCTTAGTTGTAAGGCGAATCGCGGGTTGGATTGAGTTCTAGAAGCTTACCAGGGAGGAAAAATCATAGAGGTGAAGGGCAAAGAAAGGACTTGCAAATACGTCTGTAGCCTATTGTAGGCATAACAGAAGAGATTGTGTTCTTGACGGGTTGAAACTCTACAGACTAAAAAGCTTGCAACAACACACAGATACTATCGAGGTGATTGGAATAATATATGAACAGAATCTACACAATATGCCAATTTAGGGAGTTAGACAGATAAGAGCTGTCTAATCATGAGTTGAGCAACTAAGTTATCGATAAAGACAGTATTCCGAGATTTCTGGTTGGAGGTTCAAGGTTCAATTTACAAATTTTTTTTTTGAGCTAATGTACCGAGGACTGTTCAGAGCAGATTCTATAGTCCGTCATCATGCTCACCTTCACCATAATATTTTAAAAATCTGAGCTTTTTGTTAACGTACTTGTAGTGAATTCTTGTTGAGGAGGGCCGTTGAGTCACCCTGAAACGATATTCTTTCCTTTGTACCAAATATTCATCTTGCAGATATGAGTCTTTCGCTGCTTCTTGCTTGTTTAACGTTAACCTTCTTGCGGTGTATTCAATGATATATTCTCTATGATTTTGAACTTTTACAAGATCTTTTAAGAATGTATTTGAAAATTCATATTCATAAAGGGGTTCTCTGTTCAATTTCTTAAACATAATCTTTAAGGCTTCGTTAAACTTTTCAATTTCATTTACACTATCAGGCCAGTAATCTGATGCTAGATTGACACAATCAAGCCATTCTCTTGGCTCGGCTATAACCAAAGGAATTATCTGAAAGGAGTGACAATCGCATAAAAAAAGGTAATCTTCTTTCAACCTATTGACACTCAAGCAAAAATACACATTTTCATTTCTGTCAATTACTATATGCATTAAATCCAAAAAAGCAAGTAAGGTTAAATCTCCAAGATTGCTACAGTCTAAATCGGGTTGAACCAAACACGAAGTTAAGTTTTTAGTGTTTTGAATACATTCCTTTGCATTATTAAAAGCTCTATATATAACTTGTACTATTTGCAAATTCCAATCTCTATTTAGTCGCCAAGGCGGTAATTGCGGAGAATCCCAAAGTAGCTTTTCTAGGTCATCTGTCCAATATATTTTTGTAATTCGATAATTATTGATATAATCTAAATTTTCCAGCAAATGTTGCAAGAAGTTATCTCTCTGCTCTAAATCTTGCCAATCAGGTTCAGATATAAACAAATTACCAGGATCAAAAACTGTTCTCATAACTTCTTTCTATTTTGCATTTTTACTGCTATTGGCTCTAGAAATTTGTCGCTTCCTTAGCCCTGCTTTTAGAATATTTTCCTGTTCTAATGCCGCTTGATCAAAAAAGTCTACAGGCCAGTTGGTAATCCCAAAATTTTCATCAATACATATTTCTTCATAAGTAGAACCAGAATCATTTGCACTAATAAAATAAATTCCAATCAAGTTCTTTAATACACCTATTTCATCCTCTACAATTCTTCTAACCAATCTATTTATAATATGATCGCTATGGGTTTCAACCATTACTTTCTTACCGGATTGAGCTAGCGCAATAAAGTAATCAGCTAACTGCATTTGAAGGTTAGGATGCAAATGAATTTCTGGTTGTTCAAGCAAGAGAGTATTTCGAGGTGGCATCCTTAGTCCTTCTAAAATGATTGGAAATATTTGACTTACCCCAAAGCCTACATCAGCAATACTAACGCGAGTTCTAGAGGCAGAGCTTGAGTTAAGATCCAAATAAACAATTTCATTTTTAAGTTCAGATTTAAATCCTCTTATATTCATCAAATCCAACCACTCTTGCACAGCAGCAGACAAGGTTAATTCTCTCTTCTGTTTAAAGGAGTTGGTTTTTTTATCGTAAAAATAATGATTGGAAACACTCTTATCTTGATCGATTAAATAGATATAAGCAGCATTCTCTCCTTTGATACCAATTTCTGTAATTTCATCCTCATATATGTATCTTCTAGATGGTTCCTCTCTCAAAGGTCCCAAATAACTGTATGAGGAAAAAATAGTTTGGAGTAGATTACTTATTCTATAAGTAGAAAATGAAATATCTGATAAACTGACATGTTTTTCGGAATCATTTTCAACCGAGATAGGTCCGATAGAAAACAAACTAGTAAACTTGATTTTTGCAGACGGTATTTCACCCGTGTTAACTAATTCTTCACGGCTAATTCTATTTCTTAAGTTTTTCCAATTAATTGTGTAAAAATCATTATCGATGAGCTTTATATCAATGAAAGCACCTGGTATTTTTTGATTGTCAGAACCTAAGGCTTCAATGCTAAACTGAAATTGCTCGACAGTTATTGTTTTAATATAACTTTTCCTCTTACTTTTTGCTTTAGGCAATTTTAATACTACTTTGGTATAAATTGAGATATCATGAGTTTGAGGCAAATTTCTTCTAGGAAAAAGCTCTCTAAGCGAAAAGCTCAATGGAATAGAATTTGCTCTAGATGCTGACCTGCGATCTTCTTTGGTTATCTTAAAATTAAGCTCAAAAATTAACCTATTATCTAAATCTTTTTCAAAAATTATATTTTCAAATGAACCCAGATGTACTAATCTTCCATTAAGTAAAATAATTTGATTTGGCTTTTGGCTTTCGATAGTTTGCTTTAGCAAAAGAATACTTTGTAGGATAGAACTCTTCCCACAGCTATTAGTTCCGCACAAAATAGTAATTGGTTTAACATTTAAATTTTCTAGGTTGTTAAATCCCTTGAAGTTTCTCAAAGAAATAGTTTCTAGCATATATTTTACCTTCAAGTCTCTTTGCCACTCAATCAAGTATACTCTTTGCCATTTCTATGGCTGTAGTCGAGGCAGGTTAACAACCGACACATCGGACGGACAAACACCGCTAGTGGGGGTGTCCGAGATTATCTGCCGACGTTGACTACAAACGCTTAGCATCCTGCAAATCCTGTCCTGCTTCTATCTGAGCATAACAGCGACTGTCAGGGCATACCCCACTGCACTGTAATAGTCCAAGCGATCGCTTAAATCAGCACTTGACATTCTTGGATAGTTTATTTAACCTTTTAATTAATTAACTGTATGGTTAAATAAGAGTGTCTTCCGATCAACTGAGCGTCACCTTTGCCGCCCTTGCCGATCCCACCCGGCGTGCAATCCTGGCTCACCTTGCCAAGGGTGAGGCATCGGTTACTGAGTTAGCAGAACCTTTTGAGATGAGCCTTCCTGCCATTTCCAAGCATCTCAAGGTGCTGGAGCGTGCCGGACTGATCGCGCGGGGTCGGGAGGCTCAATGGCGACCCTGCCAGATCAAAGCGCAGCCACTCAAGGACGCAATGGATTGGATCGAGCAATATCGCCAATTTTGGGAAGAGAGACTTGATCGGCTGGATGATTACCTGCACGAGTTACAAACCCAGGAGAAACAAGATGGGCAATAGAAATGATTCCATTGATGCTCAAAGCGAGGGTCTACGACCGACCTCCGGTCAACGCGAGATCGTCATCACCCGTGTCTTCAACGCGCCCCGTGAACTGGTGTTCAAGGCGTGGACTGACCCGGAACACGTAGCGCAGTGGTGGGGGCCGAAAGGCTTCACGACGAAGGTGACTGAGCTGGATCTGCGTCCAGGCGGTAAATCACGCTACGTCATGATTGGCCCAGACGGCACAGAGTACCCAGGCAAAGGTGTCTTCCGCGAAATCGTGCCTCTTGAACGGATTGTTACCACTGATGAATTTGATGAAGGCTTTGAAAAGGTCGTGAACGCCGATCTACCCAAGGGAATGGTGATGACGGTGCTTTTCGAGGATATGGACGGCAAGACCAAGCTCACACTCCGCATTGTGCATGAGTCTGCTGAAGACCGCCGGAAGCATGAGGAGATGGGGGTTATTGGCGGGTGGAACTCCAGCTTTGACTGCCTTGATGAGTTCTTGGCGAAAGCTTGAGTCTCCCTTGCCACGCATGAGACGGTCAACTGGTGGTCTTTTGTGAAACGACTCAAGCGGAACATTAGTTTCGCCTTGCCGATACTTCCATATATGCAATGAACTCTCAAAAGGAGGAAATATGGCTACTAAAATTTTCGTGAATCTGCCTGTAAAAGACCTGAATCAGTCGGTTGAGTTTTTTACGAAACTTGGCTTCAGTTTTAACGCTCAATTTACTGATGAAACGGCGACTTGCATGATCGTCAGCGATGACATCTTCGTGATGCTATTGACTCATGACAAGTTTAAGACGTTTACTCCGAAAGAAATTTGTGATGCAACCAAAAGCACAGAAGTGCTGGTTTGCTTATCTTCTGACAGCCGAGAACAAGTCGATGAAATGGTTCGCAAAGCAGTCGCCGCTGGTGGATCAACCTACAATGAACCACAAGACCACGGTTTTATGTACGCACATGGGTTTCAAGATTTAGATAGCCACATTTGGGAACTTGTCTACATGGAACCTAGTGCAATAAATCAAGGTTGAAAACGGAATCAGAGGAATGCCATTCAAGGGTCGATCGTTGTGGTGGTGAAAGGAATTTTGGGTTGAGCGATCGCTAAGGCAGATTGCAATGCCCGATTTTCCAGTTGGTAAATTTGTGGCGATCGCATACCTAGAAATTTGCCCACAACTAACTCGGTAGTCCCCGAATGTCATCAACTGTTCGGGGTGTGGGGACAAGAACGTGCAACTCCAGCTTAGGCTTCTGGGAGGAGATACATCAGGCTATCAATCAAGCGATCGCTCTCCATCGGCAGAATATCCTGACTGTGAAGCACTTTCTGTACCAGCATGAAATGAACTAAGGCACCTATCAAAATGCGTGCAGTTGCTTCGGGGTCGGCAATCTTTAAGTTTGGATACGATGCCAGATACTGGCTCAAGGTTTCAACGCTAGGTTTTACTAGCGTGCGAACAAAGATTTGCGCCAGTTTGGGAAAGCGCCCAGACTCGCCAATAATTAGCCGCAACAGGGCAATTTCTTCGCTATCACAAATGATCTCATTCAATGCCTTCGTTAATAGCTGCCGCAACATGACCCGACCATCTCCTTCCGGCAGCAGGGAACGTTGGATGATGGAAAGCTTTCTGTAAGCAAACCGTTGGATGAGGGCGGTGAACAATCCTTCTTTATCTTGAAAGTAACTGTAAACCGTTGCTTTGGATACGCCAGCCGCCTTCGCCACCCGATCCATGCTGGTAGCGGCATAGCCATGCACCAAAAACTCTTGCATTGCGCCTGTCAATATCTGTTCGGCTTTCTCTCCCAACCCATCCTGCTTCGGTTCCGTCATCTTCGTCTGTCTCATCCATTCCCGATCTGATTGTCACAGTCATTCTAGGGGCATTCGCTTTGAGGAGTTCTAGAGAATTTTCAGGACTCCCTTGACGTTATTATACTAAACCGTTTAGTTTAGTTATAGAAAAACTAAACGGTTTAGTTTAGTCGCTTCCTAGAACTGGGGAATCTGACAGATGATGCAAGAAGTGGCAGCAGGTAATCCATCCTCCAAACGTCTTTCCCGACCACTGACTCTGCTGGCGATCGCTGCAACGCTGGCAACAGGTGGAGTGATGGCATATAGCGTTTCGCAAGGGCGTATCCAGCAATCCAGTCCGACCCCATCCACAGTTATCAGTACGCCCCAAATCCAGACGGTGACGGCGTTGGGACGGCTAGAGCCAGAGGGTGAAGCGATCGCGCTTTCTGCACCCACATCTGCTGAGGGGAATCGAGTAGATCAACTGTTAGTCAAGGAAGGCGATCGCGTTCGCAAAGGACAAGCAATTGCGATACTCAACAGTCGCGCTCGCCTCCAGGCATCTGTGATGCAGGCACAAGAACAGGTGCGAGTTGCCCAAGCCAAACTTGAACAGGTGCGTGCAGGAGCAAAGACGGGCGAAATCCAGGCGCAACGCTCCCAGATTGCCCAACTGGAAGCTGAACGGGTCGGGGACTTGAACGCGCAAGCCGCTACCGTTGCCCGTCTAGAAGCGGAAGTGCAAAATGCACAGGTGGAATATCAGCGCTACGCATTGCTTTACCAGAACGGAGCGGTTTCGGCATCCCAGCGCGATAGTAAACGACTGACACTTACAACTGCTCAAAAGCAACTTCAAGAAGCGCAAGCCGCCCGCGATCGCACTCGGAATTCTCGCCAACAGCAACTCAATGAAGCCCGCGCCACCTTGGAGCGAATTGCAGAGGTGCGCCCAGTAGACGTGCAGGTAGCCCAAGCCGATGTCCGGCAAGCCTTAGCAGCCGTTGAGCAAGCCAAGGCAAACTTAGAGCAGGCATCCGTGCGATCGCCTCAAGATGGTCAAATCCTCAAAATTTATACCCGTCCTGGCGAACTAATTAGCAACGACGGGATTGCGGAAATTGGGCGAACGCAACAGATGTTTGCGATTGCAGAAGTTTATCAGAGTGACATCAAGAACATCCGTCCAGGGCAAACGGCGCGGGTGAGTAGTGACTCGATTGACAGCGAACTCATTGGTACTGTCGAACAGGTTGGCTACAAAGTGCTGCGCCAAGACATTGTGAATAGCGATCCCTCCGCCAATATTGATGGGCGCATTGTGGAAGTCAAAATTCGTCTGGATGCAGACTCTACTCGCAAGGCTGCCCGACTCACGAATCAGCAAGTTAAGGTGGTCATTGAACTATGATTAGCTTCCAACAACTCCAACGTCGAACACCGTTAGGATGGCTGCAACTGAGTCATCAAAAAGGAAAACTGGTCGTCGCGTGTGCGGGTGTTGTGTTTGCAGATGTCTTGATGTTGATGCAGTTGGGGTTTCAGGGTGCGCTATTCAACAGCGCCGTTCTTGTCCACAATAGCGTTCGCGCCGATGTCGTTCTGCTCAGCCCTCAAGCGCGCAATCTAACCAATATGTCGTCCTTCCCGCGACGGCGGTTGTACCAGTCGATGGATATTCCGGGCGTTCAGTCTGCGGAAGCGCTCTACGCCAACATGGTGAACTGGAAGCATCCGACCACCCAGCGCGAAACCAGTATGCTGATGTTAGGATTTGACCCTAACAGCTCAGTCTTTGAGCAACCAGACATTAACCAACAATTAAACCAGATTAAGCTGCCTAACACAGTTTTGTTTGACAGCGGTAGCCGTGGAGACTACAAAGCAGCGATCGCGCAACTCGAACAAAACCAGCCACTAAAGACAGAAATTGAGCGCCATAGTGTTACCGTTGCTGGCAAAATTCGCATCGGATCTTCCTTTGGTGCAGACGGACACCTGATTACCAGCGACCAAAACTTTCTGCGGTTGTTTCCCCGCAGACAGGCAAGCAGCGTTAGTGTCGGCTTACTGCAACTGCAACCCGGAACCGATCCAGTGCAAACGGTACAAGCTTTGAAAGCACACTTGCCCAATGATGTTCAGGTTCTGACTCGGCAGGAATTTATCGAGTTTGAAAGAAGCTACTGGGCAAAGAATACACCGATTGGATTTATTTTTAACTTGGGCGTGACAATGGGCTTCATTGTTGGCGTCATCATCGTCTACCAAGTTCTCTCAACAGATGTGAATGCTCACATGGGAGAATACGCCACTTTCAAGGCAATGGGCTATCGCAATCGCTATCTACTCATGGTGGTGTTTGAAGAAGCCGTTATCTTGGCAATCATCGGCTTTATCCCTAGTATTGCCATTTCCGCAGGACTGTACCGCCTGACTCGTAATGCGACGAATTTGCCTCTCTACATGACTGTGGCGCGAGGGATTTTTGTGTTGGTGTTGACGATGGTGATGTGTACCTTGTCTGGAGCGATCGCTACCCGCAAATTGCAATCCGCTGACCCGGCTGATATGTTTTAGGGAATGGTTAACGAGAAGAATTTTTTGACATCAAAATTACCAATTATCAATTATTAAATACCATGCCTCCTCAACCTGTCATTTCTATTCAAAACCTCAATCATTACTTTGGTCAAGGTCAACTCCGCAAACAAGTTTTATTTGACATCAGTTTAGAAATTAATGCTGGTGAGATTATCATCATGACCGGCCCCTCTGGTTCCGGCAAAACCACGCTGCTAACTTTAGTCGGTGGACTGCGATCTGCCCAATCGGGTAGTCTCAAGGTGTTAGGACAAGAACTCTGTGGTGCAAATCCGACAGCACTGGTACAAGCGCGACGGCACAATGGTTATATCTTTCAGGCGCACAACTTGCACGGTAGCTTAACGGCACTCCAGAACGTCAAGATGGGCTTAGAGTTGCACAAGGACATTTCTCCACACCAGATGCGCCAGCGCTCAGCCGAAATGCTAGAACAAGTAGGATTGGGAAATCGGATCAATTACTATCCCGCCGATCTGTCGGGTGGGCAAAAGCAACGGGTAGCGATCGCTCGTGCCTTGGTAAGCCGTCCCAAAATGATTCTTGCTGATGAACCGACTGCTGCTCTCGATAGCAAATCCGGTCGTGAAGTTGTTAGCCTAATGCAAACGCTGGCAAAAGAACAAGGTTGCACCATTCTACTGGTGACTCATGACAACCGCATTTTGGATATTGCCGATCGCATTGTTCACATGGAGGATGGACACTTAATAAGTGATACTGCGCTGGCATCAGTCGCTTAGAAACGGGTTGTAAATATAGCAATTGTCTATGGGATGCAGTACGGTTTAACCCCACCCCTGCCCCTCCCCGTAAACGAGGAGGGGTTCAATATTCTGCCCTCTTCGTTCACCCAGAGGGGTTGGGGGTGAGATTCCTTAATTCTTATTGAGGTCTTTTTGTTGTAGGTGTTGCTGGACTGATCGCAGGTGCAGGGAAAAATGGAGACTTACAAAAGACTATCTATGGAGGTTGCTAAAAGTATTCAAAGCTATTGGTATGAAGGGCGCTGTCCTCAAAGTGGTGAACTGCTGAGACTACCCCGCACCCCGGAAGCAGAAGCGATCGCTAGAGAGTTAATGCAGCATCTTGCCAATAATGACTGTTATTCCGATGAAGGCAAGATGTATGGAATCCTGCTGGTTGAACTGCCGAATGGCGAACAACAGATACTTAAAGCCTTCTCTGGTCTTCTCAATGGTAATAGCACGATCGAGGGCTGGGTGCCGCCAATTCCGGGACGAGATGAAGTTGCCCTAGAAGAAGCCCACACCTTAGCTCAACTGGAGGCGATTAAGCAGGAATTGATTACCCTGAAGCAACTTCCAGAATGGCAGCAGTACGAAACGCACTCTCGCAAGTTTCAACAGCAGTTGCAAGAAATGAGCGATCGCCATCGAGATTGCAAGCAGCAACGACACCGAAAACGTCAGCGACTCTGCGAAACGCTGACTGGAGAAGCGCTAACGATTGCCCTTGAAGAACTTGACGAAGAAAGTCGTCAGCATGGAATTGAGCGACGAATGCTCAAACGCCAGCAGAATGATGTGTTGCAGCCACTCAAGCAACGGATTGAAGCAACCCAGGCGCGGATGCGCGAACTCAAACAACAGCGCAAAGAACTATCCCGCGAATTGCAGACTCAGATGCACGCGGCATACAGCCTGACTAATTTTGCAGGGCAGTCTCTATCGTTGCAGCAATTGATGCCAGGAGGTTCTATGCCTACTGGAACCGGAGACTGTTGCGCCCCCAAGCTGCTGCACTATGCGGCAACGCATGGGCTTAAACCACTGGCAATGGCAGAGTTTTGGTGGGGGTCATCCTCAGCAGATCGAGACAAAATTCAAGGAGAATTTTATGGAGCCTGTGCGGAACGCTGTCAGCCGTTGATGGGGTTTCTGCTATCGGGATGGGAACCTACCCCCCCCTTCAATCCTCCCCTGCCCCCCCTTAAAAAGGGGGGGCAGGGAGGAAAAGGCCCCTCCCCTCTCAGGGGAGGGGTTTGGGGAGAGGTTCCGATTCTTTATGAAGACGAATGGCTGATTGCGGTAAATAAACCCGCAGGGTTACTATCTGTACCTGGTCGTTATCGCGATCGCTTTGATAGTGTCCTCAGTCGCTTGCGTCATCTATTGCCAGATGGCATGGCGATCGCATCTGTGCATCGTCTGGATCAAGAAACATCTGGTATTCTCTTGCTGGCACGCGATCGCCAAACCCATCGCCAACTGAGTCAGCAGTTTCAGCAGCGGCAAGTTCACAAGGTTTATGAAGCCGTACTTTCCGGTTCTGTGACAGTTGAGCAAGGTACGGTTGAATTACCGCTGTGGGGAGATCCTGAGAATCGTCCGTATCAGAAAGTCGATGAACGCGGTAAACCTAGCTTGACTCGCTTCCAAGTTATCGCCAAGGAAGATAACTATACTCGTGTAGAGTTTATACCCTTAACCGGACGCACCCATCAGCTACGGGTTCACGCAGCCGATCCGCGAGGACTTGGGGTAACAATATTGGGCGATCGCCTTTATGGATGCCCTACAACTGCCAGTCGCTTACATCTGCACGCCAGGGAACTTCGCTTTGTGCATCCGCAATCTGGAGAAACTTTGCATTTACAAACAAAGACACCGTTTTGATAAATTGCTTGTATGACGGTAACTTATCAAAGGCCATCACCACTTCAAAAAGCTCCACGATAAACACCGATTCCAAAGCCGGACAAACCACCCCCAGAACCGATGGCAATCGTTTTGCCATCTGGGCTAAAAGCAATACTGCTTGTGTATATGCGACCAAGATGCTGCTCGTCGAAGAAACCCTCATACAGTGTTTTATGTAGCGTTCCGGTTCGCAAATTCCACAATTTGACTGAATGCTTCATAGAATCAATAGCAACAAGCTTCTGCCCATCGCCGCTAATTGCAGTGAGAGTCCCCCCCCTTTCGGGTATCGTGTGGAGAAGCTGCTTTGTTCTCAGGTTCCATATCTTGATGGAATCTGCAACACTAACCAGAGTCTGCCCATCGGGAGCGATCGCAATAGAACTAATTGGGCTAGTATTTCCTTCGAGAGTACCCAGCAGTTTTCCTGTCTTGATATCCCATAGCTTAATGCTGGTGTCCTTACTGGTATTTTGATCCATAAATTCTCCACCGCCAGTCGCAAGCATCTGACCGTTTGGGCTGAGGGCAATCGACAGAGTTGGAGTTGATTGTGGATTAATAGTCTGTAGCAGTTTGCCTGTTTTGAGGTTCCACACCAATACTTTCTTGTCATCGCTGGCACTTACTAAAGTTTGCCCATCCGCAGCGATCGCAAGGCGATTGACCTGTTGGGAATGCCCGTTCAAGGTGCGGAGAAGTTTGTTAGTTTTCAGGTTCCACACCTTAATGGTTTTGTCATTATTAAAGGGTGCTTTCTGGTCAACCGTCACCAAGGTTTGGACATCGGGAGTAATCGCAACGATACCGGCGGCATATACTTTTTCATTCAGGGTACGTAGCAGCTTACCTGTTTTGAGGTTCCACAGCTTGATTGCCGCACCAGGGCTATGGCTGACCAGGATTTGACCATCACGGCTGAATGTTAGAAAAGTAACATCGTTGTTATGCCCGCTTAAACCATAGATTTGCTCGAAGTCTCTTTTGGAGCTAGGAGCTGTTGGAGTTGTTGAGCTGGGTTGGGTTGAGGGTTGGGCTGTTGATGGGAGTTTAGCGATCGCACCTGTGACAACTGTTGCCATAACAGCCAGAGCGATCGCATTTTTCCAAGACAATTGCTTAAGATTTTTCATATAGATAGGTCTATCGCTCAGGTAGGACAAAAACTTTATGACTCGCCGATACAATCCAATAAGACGGCAGTTGTATACGTAAATGTTGCCGTCATCAAAGTTACGACAGCCCGACCTTAACAAAGTAATTTGCGATCGCACATCACCCAGTTGATTCACCCAACTGATTGATGCTTTTTTGTACTGGTAGCAGTAAATGCAAGAAAGTCCTGTTTGGGAGCAAATTATCGGAGTTTGAGCTGATTGACTGACAAATCTCGGAGGCAAATCTCGGATCTGTAGTCTGGTTAGAGCGTCAGCGAAACCCAGCGCTAATACAGTTTTCCCTACTTACTCTCCCTTGAAAGCTAAAGCCTTACAGTATGAACGCGCCTACGCTTACGTTCTACCTAACCTAGAAATTTTCAAGGGTTTCAGGAGTTTTGAATCGTCTTTCAAGGGGTTAAAACCAAAGTTGATTTCTGACCCCCGACTCTCTGAAATTGTCCAATTGGTGTTCATTGTTCTGCTTAGAGTCACCCAGCACATCCATGACTTTTCCACTCAAAGCATCTTTGAAGAGCCGGGGAAATCCGCCAAAAATGGTGAAGCGGTCAATATACCAACATTGGTTGGTGCGGATCGTCCTCCGGTCTATTTCTTACTTTCGCAGGGACATCTGGCTAATCGTCACGCTCTTGCTTCTGATTGGGGCATCGGTGCTTTGTAACCTTCTCAACGCTTGGCCTATGGCGATTCTAGTCGATACGGTTCTCTCCCCAACCCCGAAACCCAACTGGATTCATCGGCTGTTTCTTGCCCCGTTTGGTGAAGGCAAGCTGAACCAAATTTTCGGAATGGCGTTCGTGGCGATGATCATCAGGATCATGAGCGATACGGTCTTCATGCTCCGCAAGATGTTGAACTACCGCATCCAGTACAACGGAACCTTGCGGGTTCGCACCGAACTCTACGACAAAATGCAGGCGCTCAGTCTCAGCTGGCACGGTTCGCGATCGCAAGGCGACGCCATCTATCGGTTAAGCTACGATAGCCTCGGCCCTTGGGGGGTGATCGATACGCTGATCGGCTCCACTGCCGCATCGGTGACGCTGACGGCGATGATCTGGATTATGCTGTCGCGCCATGTCCTTCTCACCGTCTTCGCACTTTCGTTTACGCCGCTTCTGATAGTCGCGAATTGGTACTTCGAGGGAAGGATTCGGCGTCGAGCGTTCGAGTCGAAACAGACCGATGCGGTCATGACCTCGACCATGCAGCAAGCGATAGAGTTGATCGGACTGATCCAGTCTTTTGGTCGAGAAGCAACGGAGTCGCGGCGCTTCATGCGGGTGGTCGATCGCAGCGTCGCTGCCTCCATGCGACTCCATTGGCAAGAGAACCTCTATCCGCTCGCGGTTCAGGTAGTCTTCGCTCTGGGAAGCGGGGTAATCTTCGGCTACGGCGGGTATCTGGTCTATCGCGACCAGTTTTTACGCCAGGTGCCGAACGGTCTGACTCTCGGCGATCTGATTGTATTCCTGGCGTACCTCAATCAGTTCTGGGACCCAATCGGTTGGGTTTTGGGGTTCACAACCAAGATCCAGACGTTCGTCGCTTCATGCGATCGCGTCTTTACGATTATTGACGAGCCACCCACCATCAAGGACGAGCCTGATGCGCGATCGCTTGCCGTCCATCCCCGCACCCTAACCCTTGCTGACGTGAGCTTTGAGTACAGTTCTGGGCGACCTGTGTTACGAGACATCAATGCCACTATCGAACCGGGCCAGATGGTAGCGTTTTTGGGGCCTAGCGGGACGGGAAAAAGCACGCTGCTCAACCTCCTACCGCGCTTCTACGACCCGACCGGGGGCAGCGTCCAACTCGACGGTTTCGACCTCCGCACCCTGAAGGTCGCCGATGTCCGCAAACACATGGCGCTGGTTACGCAAGGCAGTCCGCTTTTCCCCGGAACGATCGCGGAGAATATTACCTACGGCTGCGCGGAAGCGACCTTGCAAGAGATTCGGGAGGCGGCAGAGGAATCCGGGGCGGCTGAGTTCATCGAAGCCTTACCGGAGCGGTACGATACCCTGGTGAGTGAGGGCGCTCAGAACCTTTCGGGCGGACAGCGGCAGCGTTTAGCGATCGCGCGGGCGCTAGCGACGAAGGCTCCGATACTCATCCTCGACGAACCGACGAGTTCGCTGGATTTGAAGCACGAACAATGGGTGATAGAAACCCTCCAGCGTCTGCGTCGCAAAAGAACCATTGTCTTAGTGACGCACCGACTCGAAACCGCCGTAGACTGCGATCGCATTTTTGTGATGCAGGAGGGCGAGATCGTTGAGGAAGGCACTCATGACGAACTTCTTACCCAGCAAGGACTCTACTTCCGAATGCTGGGCTACAAACCATCCTCGACCTGACGACCCTATAAAGCCGCCGTCATGAGTAATGCTGGCATTGTCAGAGAATGGGTAGCCGTAACCCCTTCTCCTGTTGGTAACGTCTTGGGGTTGTCTGCAACATTCTCCGAAACACGGTGGTCATGTGACTCTGGTTGCCAAATCCCGCTTCCACTGCAACCTCAGCTAGTCTGTGGGTTGGATCATGCAAAAGTTTCTGGGCATATTTCAACCGACACCGCAGGATGTATTGATAGGGTGACAGCCCCGTGGTAGCTTTGAATGCCCGCGCAAAATGGTATGGGCTAAACCCCACCGTGGCAGCAATATTGCTCAGGTTCAATTCTTGTGACAGGTGTGCCTGGATGTATTCCAGGCTAGTTTTTAACAGCCTGGGTTCCAAAAATTCTGGCGGACGTTTGAATCCAGAGAGATTCGATCTCCGGTAGATAATTTGCCCTAGGACTGCCGTTGCCACGGATTCCAAGTAGAACGCACCGCCAACCTGTCCGTTGTTAAAAAACTCCTGTATAGCGATCGCTGTACTTAAACCCCAATGCATCTTTGGAATTTGCCCCGGCAGTAACTCAATCGTTTGCTCATCTGCCGCTGTGCGCGACAGGAACGCTTGCGAATACCCAAATACTACAAAACAGGAGGCATCTTCGACAGAACGGTAAGTGCTGCCTTGAGGCACAATATCAAAGCCTCCCGGTAGGGCTTCGTAAGGTCGCAGGCGATCGCTATCAAAGGCAGCAACTCCACGAGTTACGCCAAAACTGGTGACTACCAGATGAAGGGGCGATCGCAGATTCACTTCCAGATGTCCCGGTGGGATGATTGCCACCATCATTTCTGGCGTTTCCAGCCAATGTCCCCATTGCGGTAAGGTTTCCATCGGTGGCTGGTCGAGGGGAATTGTGCGATCGCTTGGGTTGAACAGAAACTCTTGCAAGAGATTCATAGGCAGGGGCGATGGATCGTTGAATTGCTACTCAGATACCAGACTTCTTGAAGAAGTCGGGCATCTAGATCCAATTTCGGTGACATTCACTCAAAATTGATTGTCCCAAAAAGCTGATGGCAATATTCCGCAAGAATTTAAAAGACTGCGATCGCCAACATCAAATAACCTCAGTACCAGAATTGCGATTGTTGAGTATCAATGTCTGCACTGATTCCGATTTCAACCTTCTTCATTGGCTGTCACGGGTTACTGGCTCTAGGTTTGTCCTATCGAGTGGCGATGGAACGTACCCGGACTCGCATTTGGCATGGTGCGACCCCCGCAGAAATTGCCTCACAGCCCAATTACTTGAAGCATCCCAACGCCTGGGCAGCATTTGTAGAGAAACTGACGCAACAATCCGTTGTCACGAAAGAGGTGGATGATGGCGTGTTGCAGCGGACGATCCGAGCGCATGGCAATTTCACCGAGTATCTGCCTCTCGGCTTGTTATTTCTGATTGCCTTGGAGTGGATGCAAGCAGCATCTGGGCTGCTGTGGCTGCTGGGTGCAACGCTGATTCTGGCGCGGATTGCTCATGCTTGGGGATTGATCCAAACCTATGGGCCGTCACCGGGACGGGCAATTGGCTTTTTCGGCACCTGGTTAGTTTATATCATCGGCAGTGTGGCGTGTCTCTACTACAGCGTGCGGCAATTTTGACTCTTCACCCACCGAATCTCATTGAATCATCACAATGCTCAGAGCTATTGATACCGACATTTGGGTTGCTGAACAACCGCTGAAATATTTTGGGTTAGAAGTTGGGACGAGAATGACGGTGATTCGTCTAAACGATGACAAATTAATGGTCATCTCGCCAATTCGCATTGATGAGGCACTGATTCATCAATTGAATCAATTAGGAGACGTTGGTTACATCGTTGTTCCCAATTTGTATCATCACTTGTTCGTCGCCCAGTTCAAGGAGATTTATCCTGATGCAGAACTTTGGGCAACACCGGGTTTAGAACAGAAGCGCCCCGATTTAGTGATTGACCAGATTCTTAGCGATCGCACCAGCCAGCTTTTTGATGGCGTTGAAGCTGCGATGGTTACAGGGTTCAACACACTGCATGTCAAAGGATACTCTCCTCTGAATGAATGGGTTTTCTTCCATGTCAAAAGTCGCTCTTTGATTGTGACCGACCTGGCATTTCATTTTGATAGAAACAGTTCGCTCACCGCACAGTTAGTTGCCAAACTGCTCGGTGGCTACCAGCAACTTCGTCCATCATTACTGGAAAAAATCGCAACTCAGGAGAAAGACGGGGTAAAGAAATCCATTCAACAAATTCTTACTTGGGATTTTGAGCGGGTAATTATGGCACACGGCAGCATTCTGGAGCAGGATGGTAGGCGACAGTTTCAGATAGGCTATGAGTGGTTTCTAGGAACGTCTCTCTAATCAAGACCTGGGAGTTCGCATGGCAACTTATCTGATTACGGGTACCAATCGCGGCATCGGTTATGAATACTGCCGTCAACTGCAAGCACGGGGCAATCGCGTTATTGCCATTTGTCGCACTGCTTCTGAGGAGTTGAAGCAGCTAGGAGTGCAGGTTGAGGAGGGGATTGATATTACCTCTGATGCTTCGGTTGCTTCTTTACGCGATCGCCTGGGTGATACGACCATCGATGTTCTGATTAACAATGCCGGAATTATCAAGCGCGTGACGCTGGAAAATTTGGATTTTGAGAGCATTCGAGAGCAGTTTGAGGTGAATGCGCTGGGACCTTTACGAGTGACTCATGCGCTATCGCCACTGCTTAAAGCAGGTTCCAAGATTGCGCTGATGACAAGTCGGATGGGTTCAATTGCAGATAATACCTCTGGCAGTTCTTATGGCTACCGGATGTCGAAGGTAGCGTTATCGATGGCTGGCAAATCGCTATCTCTCGACTTCAAACCCCGTGCGATCGCAGTGGCAATTCTGCATCCTGGATTAGTTCAAACCCGCATGACGAATTTTACATCGGGTGGCATTACGCCGGAAGAGTCGGTGAAGGGGTTGTTGGCTCGGATTGATGAGTTGACGTTGGAAAATACAGGTACTTTTTGGCACGCCAATGGAGAAGTGCTGCCTTGGTAAGTAACCAATTACTAATTACCAGAAGCTTGCCAAATCGGAATTCCTGCTACCGTTGGAACAGCCAACATCTGACCATCTAGGCTAAATAATCCTGTACTAGCACCACTACTCACATCAAAACCACGAAGAGGCCATTCCTTGCGAATTTCGACATTAATAATACGTGAACCAGCTACCTGACCAGCAACCAAGTAGGTTTTAGCATCAGGACTGAGTGATAACTGGTCATCCGTTCTGTCTACTGAAGCCGAAACAGTACGCACAGTTCCACCCGTTTTCACGTCCCAAGTGCGGAGGTGAGCTTCATATATCGCGTCTTTTGACAGACTGGTTAACGTTCGACCATCCGGGCTAAAGGCCATGCTCTGGGGAAGTAACTGATCTTTTTCTTTTAGGGTATGGAGGAGTTGACCTGTGTTAGGATTCCAAAGTTGAATCAAGCCTTGCCAGTGATAAGTTCCTCCCTTGAGGATAGATTCATTGGAACCGAGGCTGGCTAACACTTGGCTATCAGGGCTAAAACTCATCCTTCGTAAAGATTTGATATTACTCTTTAATACAAAGCGCTTTTCGCCGGTTGCTACATCCCATAGCTGAATCTGCGGATTTTCGGAACCAAAATATTTTCGGGCGCTACTGGCAATAGATTGTCCATTTGGGCTAAATTCCAAGCTGGAAATAATGCTAGCCGGGAAATTTTCCCCAGAATCCTTAGGGGAGCGAAACTCTGCGCTATTGGTAAAAATTGGTTTTTTCCAGATCGGTTCTCCGGTTTTGCTATTCCACAGACCAACTGCTATTGATTTATCAATTTCCGAGTAGACGATGCTGGCAACAAACTGTCCATCTGGGCTGATGGCAACATCTCCGAAGGAAGTGGTATCGTCGGCTTTGATAGATGAGAGTAATTCCCCTTTCCTTACATCCCACAACTGAATGGCTTTACCCTGTTCACCATTACAGACGAGTAGAAGTCCATTAGAGCTAAACTTGGCATAGTTTGCGACAGTGGGCAACTTGTGAACTAGCTTGGAGTTCTCCCAAGATGGTTTAGCTTGAGCTACGGAAGGGGTTGGTGCTTGAGCGAAGAAGCCAGCCGATTTTGCCACAGAAGTCCCCACAAGTGTAGCGATCGCGAGGACGGTCACTGTTAAAGCAGTTGTTTTCTTCATACTCAAGCCAAAAGTTGTAGTGATTCACTACTAACTAATGACTCTCGATGAATGGTTCTGTTTCCCTTAGCTTGGCAACACTTCGCCCAGGCAGAATAGAGGCATGAATGGATGAGGCTTCGTTTGCGATCGCCTTCTTTTGGAATGGCTTGTAAGTTGGCTTTAGAGATTAGGTTTTCCAGAGTCACTTCATTGAGGTGTTGGCAGGGCATAGGGTTTCCCGATCGGTGTATGAGTTGGAGCTGCTCATTAAATGCTTCCAACTCTAAGGTTTAAACTGGCGATCGCTTGCTTTCTGTACCTCTTGAAGATATGGCTGTGTGTTCGCTCGGAATCAACGAGTTGTCGCCACCTTGGATGCGTTGTCTTTGGCAATTTGCAAGGGAATAACTGCACAAAAGCAGTTATCGAATGACTGTGAGGTTGGTCAGATTAGCCAACGGTGAAATATCCCTTACCTGCGTTCCCGAAAGATCCAGCTGTGTGAGGTTGGTCAGATTAGCCAACGGTGAAATATCCCTTACCTGCGTTCCCGAAAGATCCAGCTGTGTGAGGTTGGTCAGATTAGCCAACGGTGAAAAATCCCTTACATACATTCCAAAAAGATCCAGCTGTGTGAGGTTGGTCAGATTAGCCAGCGCAGAAATATCGCTTACCTGCATTCCAAAAATCTTTAGCTGTGTGAGGTTGGTCAGATTAGCCAGCGCAGAAATATCGCTTACATGTATTCCAAAAAGATCCAGCTGTGTGAGATTGGTCAGATTAGCCAGCGGTGAAATATCCCTTACCTGCGTTCCCCAAATCCTTAGCTGTGTGAGGTTGGTCAGATTAGCCAGCGGTGAAAAATCCCTTACCTGCGTTTGCACAAGATCCATCTGTGTGAGGTTGGTCAGATTAGCCAGCGCAGAAATATCGCTTACCTGCGTTCCCCAAATATTTAGCTGTGTGAGGTTGGTCAGGTTAACCAACGGGCTTAAGTCGCGAAATTTCGTTGGAACCAGAATCGGAATATGACCGCTTTCTTCAACGTGTTCTCTAATAAGTGATATTTTGCTCCAATCATCAACGAAGCTGGCTAGTTCTTGAGCAACTGTTACAGTCCCATCATTTAAATATTTTTCTAGAAGGTCATTTGCTCTCTGGTCACTGATTAATCCAAGCGTTCGCACACAGGCTGCACGTTTCGCCGCTTTTAAGCCTGTTCGATTCTTAAGATAAGGTATGATAGCCTCACCACACGACGCTAAGGCTACTGCATCTGTCATGTTTTGAGGTGGTAATAGTTGCTTTGACAACTGATCGAAAGCTTGGTTAATGTCAGACTCATTGAGCTGATAAGCATTTGTGCAACACCGCAGGAAAAAGAACTGCTGCGATCTAACTTTTCTTGCTTCTAACCGGGCTGCTTTGGAGTGTGCTTTGGGAGGAGCATCCAAAGCAGTTTTCTCAAGAATTGCCTTTACAAGGTTGGTAGCAAACCTTGAACCGTCTCGTGGTAGCGCAACAGCAAACAAAATAACGGGTTGCCAGGAAGCCTCATGACTGTGATCTGCTAATACCTGAAAATCTCCGATGTTGACAAAACGTTCCGCAGCAAGGAACTCCTTCAATGTATTGTGCAGAAATTCAATTCTTTGCTCACTTGATTCCTGAAGCATCCCACTGCGCTCAACGAGTGCTCGACGAATAGCAATGGCGTTGATGTTAGAAAGGTTGTAGCTTCCTAACGCTTCAGTAATTTGCCGATCGGCTTCGGCTTCAGTAATCGCAGATACACCTGAACTAACCATGTGGTGAGCAAGTTGAGACAGCAATCCTTTGCGAACCCGAAATTCTAATCGTCCATACGCTTCATCAATCCACTTTTGGGCTTCAATACTCAAACGTTCCTTATCCCGGCGATCGAGTAGCATTTCGCACAGCTTTTCGCATAATTCAACAGGTGTTTCTGGCAAGTTCTCATTTCGTGCCCGATGTAGCGCACAAACTACAGCACAAAGCAACGGATTACTGGTCAATCTCGCCACAGCAGGGGTCGCCTCAAGTCGCTGCTTTAAGCGTTTTGCCAAAGGTCGTAAATCGGTAGGATCGTTCCAATTTCGTAAACGAACCTCCATAGCGTCATGCCAGCGATCGATGAACGTGTCCCGGTCAGGAGGGGTCATCGGCTCAACCCGTGCAGATACAAACCCAAGTTCAATAAACTCAACTCGTTCAACTGCTTCAGGACGTGTTGTCACCACATAGTAATTCTCTGGGTAAGTTTTTATTAACTGACGGATTTCCCGCATTGTTTCATCCCGCGCTTGTTGCGGAACTTCATCAACGCCGTCAAACATCACCAAGGCACGACCACTATTTAAGACATCATCAATCCAATTAGCAGGAGGGTCAGGTAGCTCTTTTGCAAGTAAAAGAGGAAATTTACCTGGTCGGGGCAACTGACCATTAAGACAATCTCGCAAGCGAATAATAAAAGGAATTTTTTGTCGCCAGCCGCCAGAATTATCTAAAAATGTAGCATCAGCTTCTCCATCGAACTTACTCAATGGAGACTTAATCAATGGTAGCTTTTGTCTTGCTGTGTCTCTAAAAACAGATTCATTTGTGGCAGATTGAACAGCAGCCCAACGCAAAAGGGTTGTTTTTCCACTACCAGCGACTCCACGTATTAGCAGACGCCCTTTATCAGAAAGATTATCAAAGACCTGCTCTGCCGGAAATGTTGTTTGATCTTTAGCTGTTAGTTCGTTAATATCACCCTCTAATTCTTCTGCTTCTATAGTCTCCTCATCTTCATCAGACAGATTCAAAGATACATACGCAACCGTCAATGAATATTCCTTCGACTCTCTCGGTACATCAATGCCAAAAAGCTGCACATAATCTAACTTATTAGCGACAGCTTTACGATAACGAGCTTCATAATCTTCAGCTCGATCAACTTTACTCTCAGGAGTAATCTCAATCGTAATATTATCTATTGATACTTTTACAGCAGGGTTAGAATTTTTTTTTGCGACGACAGAATTATATAGGTTTTCTATCCAAGGCATTAAATGTTTTAAAGCCCAACATCCTCTGTCATCTGTCCGATTAGCAATAAGGCGGGGAATCCACCCTCCACCTGTAGAATCGTATTGGCGCAACCAAACCTCACCAGTTCGTTTTACAAAGTCAAGCTGCACAAAGTTATAGCCATTATTTTTGCTTTCAGACCATTCATGACAAGCTCCTGCTGAAATAACTGTGTGCCCGGTTGAAGCATCAGGTCGTACCCATCCTCTATGTTCATGACCATGCAGTACAAATTGATAATCTCGTAGGAGAAGATCCCCAAACTCAGGATTCTCTTCAGGAAACAACCAGTTAGAAGGATGATGCAGCAGGGCTATCTTGAAGTCATTGGGCGGCATCTGTTGATTCAAAGTCTCAAGCTGAAATCGACCTGCCATCCAAAGCCGCCCCATCTCTTCTCGGCCAACTCCTCTAGATGACCAAGCTGAGTTAAATCCAGCAATACCTACACGTAACCCATTAAACTCTCGTGCATCAGCATAAATTAATCGATCGCGTCCTGTAAGGAGATGATCGTATCCATAGGTCTTAAGAAAATGAGCATAATCATCTAAACGATGAAGAAGTTGCTGCCAGTTTGCGTTAGTATTCTGAATACAACGAGTAATAGCGTCTAGGTTTCTCTGATCGCTAAGTAACCATTCTGTCTCAAAATCAGTTATGCGATCTCGATTAATATCATGATTGCCCGGTACAAGGAAAATATTTCGTTGCTCAATGGCTGGCTGAAAAGACTCTCGGACTGTTGTTAAGAAATGATGGGCTTCACGAAATTGTTCTGCTATTGATTTTCCGTCACCACTTCCAATCTGCCCAAATGCGGCATCACCTGTAAAGAAAATCAGATCGGGTCTTAACCCATACTGCTCCTGCATTTTTTTAAGATCCTTGCAGAGAGTATCAGTAACTCGTTTAGCATCCCAACCAGTTCGTGGTTTACAAGCATGGAGATCCGAGAGATGTAGCCAAGTCAGCGTTTGAGCCATTGAGAGTTCCTTGTTAACCAGCTTCAAATTGTAGAGAGCGTCTACGCGATCGCACTTTCCCCACAATCCTATTTTGACTTTCGTTTCGACTTGGGTGGCGTTCGGTGTGCGCCAAAGTATTTTTCACTGCGGTAGCGAAGCCATACCCGCAACTGCTGCGGAATCTGGTCTTTTTGTTCTTTTGTCAGCGTGTTGTAAAGAGCTAAAGCGCGATCGCGTTCTCCCCGACAAGCAGCGTTCTTATGAGCATCCCAGTAGCTACGGGCAACCCGAATCCGCCGACAGACTTCCTTAACTAGCGCTTCTCCCGTAAGGGGATTTTCCTGCTTTGCCATACTTCAATCAGAACGCCCTACCCTAAATCCTAACCCGTAGCATCAAGGCGATCGCTAATATTAAAATGTAGTCGATAACCCAAAAGGTGATGATGACAGTTGAGCAAATTGAAGCTGCTATCCTGAAGCTTCCGCCTGATGAATTTCAGAAATTTCGGGAATGGTTTTTGGAATTGGACGATCAGCGTTGGGACAATCAGTTAGAGAAAGACATTGCTAATGGCAAGTTAGAAGATTTAGCAGGGGAAGCGATCGCTGATTTTGAGGCTGGTCGCTATCGGGCAATTTGATGCACTACACCACGCGCAGATTTTGGGAATGTTACAACACTCTACCTGAATCCGTGCAGCGGATAGCCGATCAATGCTACGAGTTGCTGAAAGCCGATCCATCTCACCCATCCCTCCATTTCAAAAAAGTTGGCAAGTATTGGTTAGTAAGAACAGGACAAAGTTACCGAGCATTAGGTGTAGAAATCGAAAAGGGTATTCTATAGTTTTGGATTGGCACGCACGCAGAATACGATAATCTCATCGGCAAATAGGATAGCGGCTACGCACTTGTAGGTGGTATGGGGTAAGAGCGATCGCATCGGTTGTTTTTCGCTGCACATAGCAGCGCGATCGCTCTCCCTTCATCGAAAATGCGATCGCTAGGAAGATAGCTTTTGGCTGCGATTCACACGGCGCTGTTTTGCGATCGCTAAATTGCACATTCAGGCAATTGACATCTGCTTAAAATTCTGTAAGACGTGATCGCGATCGCACTGTTTCAATCCCCAATCCCCAGCCTAACTATGCCATCTGTACCTGAACGACCGCTAAACTGGCTGTTACAACAGTTTCAGCTCAAGCCCGGTAAACCTGCGATTTCCTCTGGCTTGCGGACTCTTGCATTAGTGGGGGGGCCAATTGGTGTTGGCATCCTGACAGAGCGTGCGGCTGCTAGTACGATCGCGGTGATGGCTGCCTTGTTCGTGGGAATGGTGGATGTGGGTGGAGCGTACCGCCAGAAGGCGACTGCTACAATCTCCGCGACGATTGGAGTTACTATAGTCTTCCTAATCGCGAATCTGGTTAGCCACACCCTCTGGTTAGCAATCCCGACGACATTCTTTGTAATCTTCATTGCAGGCTTAGCGGGTCTATATGGCAGAATCCCGGCGACAGTCAGCTTGGTGACATCGCTGATGTTTGTCGTCTCGATTGCTAAATTTGCTTCCTTGCCCGATCTATCTACCGTGCTTCAGCAATGTGCGTTGTGTCTAGCGGGTGGCGCGTGGGCAACGGTATTGTCTCTGGGATTGTGGGTGCTGCGTCCTTATAAACCCGCTATGCAAGCAGTCGCCGCTTGTTATCGCACGTTGAGCAAATTTATTGGATCGGCAAGCGGGATCGGCTCAAATCCAGAGGATCGTCAGGAGTGGGCAACGCGATTTTTGCAAGCTCAAGATAATGTGACGCAGGAGTTAGTATCTGCTCGTAGCGTCTGGACGGCTGTGTGGACGAGGCAAGCAGCCGCTAATCTGCGAGGAAATCAATTACTCGTCTTGCTTGAGGATGCCACTCAAATTAGCAATTCGATTGTGGCATTAGTCGAAGTGTTAGCGATCGCGTCCGAGCGTCCCCTATTCGAGCGGATGCAAAGAGAAATTCAGCAAGTAATGGAACAATTGGCTATTGCTTTGAAAATGTTGTCAAAAGCGATCGCCAAAGACAAAAACTCCGTTCACCTAGAAGATTTGGATCGGGCAATTGAGGCGCTGGAACACCAGTGGCAAACCTTGCGCTCTCAAGTCCTTAATCAAACGAACAGCGTTCAGACCGATGACTATGCTGAATTTGTCAACATTAGCAAAATGACAGCTAGTCTCAAACTACTGGCAGAGCAGCTTCACACCGATGCGGAAATTGTCACTGATTTGCAACGGGGAGAACGGCGCAGCATTGCTCAACGAGACATTTCCCTGCCGATGCAGCCAGAGCGTTCCTCAATAATTGATACGCTGAGGAATAATCTCTCGTTTCGCTCAGTTCTGTTTCGTCATGCGTTGCGGCTGGCGCTGATAGTAACCATCGCTGAATTCCTAGCTGAAGTATTGCAAGTACCGCAAGGCTATTGGGTGACTCTAACCGCTCTCGTTGCACTCAAGCCCGACTTTGGCGGAACATCTCAGGCAACCGTGCAACGAGTCATCGGCACCACATTAGGGGGAATCTTAGGCATTGCTCTAGTCTTGCTGCTGCACAATTCAGTAGCGATCGCCATTTGTATCCTGCTACTCATGTTTGCTGCCATGTCGCTGCGACCCCTAAGCTACGGTATATTCATCACCCTGCTTACTCCTGTCATCATCTTGCTCCTCAACGTGACGGGTACAGGTGGTTTGCAAATTGGAGTATTGCGAATTGCCGATACTGTAGCTGGGGGAGTATTGGCGCTACTTGGTAGCTATCTGTTGTTCCCCAGTTGGGAGCGACAGCAGCTTCCGAGACAACTGGAAACTACGATTCGAGCCAATCTTGCCTACTTTCAACAAGTCATCGCCAGCTATCTCAATCCAGGACAAAATCCATCTTTTGACTCAATCAGAAACCTGCGCCATCAAGCAGCATTGGAGAATGCTAACGCGGCGGCGGCTGCTCAACGTTTATTTGGCGAACCCCGTCACGTTCAAGGAGAAGTTGAACCCGTCACGACGCTAATACTCTACATTCGCGGCTTTTTCAGCTCAATCACAACCCTTGCAGAACATCGACGGGAATTTAGCGGAGAGTACCTCATTGCCGATCTCAAGCAATTTGCAGATGTTATTGTCCAGGTTTTGGAGAATTTAGCAGATGCTATCCAACAAGGACAGCCACCGCAACCTCTTCCAGCGTTGGATACTTATTTAGAAACAATTCACGAGCATATTGAACAATTACACGCAACTCGAATATCAGAGTTTGCCACCAATCCAAGTACCCTGACGGCTACAGTGCAAGCAGTTCGGGAACGAACTCCTGTTTCCACAGAACTGGATAGAATTGCCCGTGAAATTGCCGCTATGCACAGCGCGATTGCGCGTAACGCAGCGCCAAAAGCGATCGCCCGTCTGCAAAAATGACTTTTGTTCCGCTTTCATTGTTAACTTACACAGAGCAGATATGAAATCGCCCAAAGAAGTTCTACACGATTGGGTTGCTGCCTATAACGCTTGCGATCCTTATGCACTCATCGAGCTTTATCACGATGATGCCATCAACCATCAGGTTGCCTTTGGTGCCCCACTTCAAGGGCGCGAGGTACTGCTTGAGAGTTTCATCGCCTTCTTCAATGCCTTTCCAGACAACTACACGCATCCTGAAAATATCTTCGAGGATGGTGAGTGGGCGATCGTTGAGTGGAGCGGTGGCGGTACATTCTTGGGTGAGCTTGGCGGCAACCCACCAACCGGCAAGAGTTTCACACTGCGCGGGTGTGGCTTCTTTCAGGTCATTGATGGCAAAATTGGTTTTCAGCGTGGCTACATAGACAAGTACACCTGGTTCACGCAAATTGGTTTACCTGTCTCATAGGCTTGTAAGTGTTGCACAATAACTAAGCTCAACTGAGTGTCCGCAGCGAAAGCGGCTTAACTCCGTCGTTAGTCTTCTGAGTTTATCGGTCGGACAGCACTGTGAAGGTTATCTATTTATGTTTATGTTTAGGCTCAAATTAGGGCGAAGTTGCCGGTGAGACACTGCTTTGAGCTGATAGGCAAACAACGCTGCGCGTAGGCATCACTGCGATCGCTAGCTTCTCAACAGCCATCTACAATTGTCAGGCGCGATTGCACTCGTGCCTGTGTTGGGTGAGTGCGATCGCTCGCGATCTCGATCGTCAAAACGGCATATTGAGTTGCTGATGCAGGGGAGATCGGGTCACTATGCCTTTGTATCTCAGCTACCAACTTGAGATACACTTTTTATTTTCGGCTCTTTCGGAATTGGTATGGAAATGTTCTAAGTAGCTGGGACTAATTAAATATAAGATGGGATAGGTTCTCTAAACGGAGTGTTCCATTATTTATGCCAGCTCCGATTCGGATTATCTTAAGCGAAGCAGAGGACTCGATGTTGAGCGAGTTGCGAGTTGCCCAAACAGTGCCGCAACGCACTCGTGAC